>NZ_JBHXEM010000003.1:148054-158222 GCF_042724755.1 Kitasatospora sp. NPDC127067
GGGCGGCAGTGCGCCGCCCCGCCCGGACCACCCGGGCATCACTTCCAGTTGAGGCCCTTGCCGAGGGTGTACGGCTCGCCCCAGTACTCGGCGCCCGCCACCTTGGAGGCCTCCGGGGACATCGCCACCGCACAGGACGTGGCGGACTGGCCGTTGGTGAAGCCCTTGGGCAGCGACTCGCTCTTGCACTTGGGGAAGGAGCCGATGACCATCAGCTCCTGCGCCTCGGTGCCGTCCGCCAGCAGGCCCTTCATGTGGTTGACGCTGGTGTAGGACAGGTCGGTGCTGCCGGCGTTGGTGACCTTGTAGTGGATGTAGTACGGCACCAGCCCCTTGGCCTTGTCGCCCAGGTTGAGCGAGGTGAGGTCGGCCGGGTCGCCCTTCTCGATCGAGGTGACCGCGAGCGCGATGGTGCCCTTGGTGCTGCCCGAGCTGAACGGGATGGTGGCGGCGTCGCCGAGCTTCAGGGTGGTCCCGGCCGCCGGGGCGCTGCCGGCCGGCGCGGGCGCGGCGGCCGTACCGGAGGCGGTGCCGCCCGCCGGGACGGAGGCGCTGCCGCCCGTCGGGACGGAGGCCGAACCGGAGGCGGCCGGGGTGGTGGCCGCGGCGCTCGGCGAGGCGGCCTGGGTGGCGGGCGCGCCGGTCGCCGGCGGGGTCGTCGCGGTGTCGGACGACGAGGCGTCGTCGTTGCAGGCGGTCAGGGTGAGCGCGCCGACAGCGGCCAGCGAGGCCAGGGCCAGGGCGTGGCGACTGCTGCGGATGGGCTTCACGTGTGGATCCCCCGTGGTTGCGGACCCCCGGTGCCGGCGGTCCTCCTGAGGGACGTTCATAGCGCAGCGCGAACGATCGGGACCATGGGTTCGGCGCCGCTTTGACACGCTCGTGACGAGTCCCAGGCGCGGCTGTGACAAGGGATATCGACTCGTGATCCGCCGCACCGGTCCGGGAGGCGCCCTATGAGGTGGCGCCGAGCACCAGCTCGTTGTACGTGGCGACGGTGGTGAAGCCGAGCCGCTCGTACAGCCGGATCGCCGGGGCGTTGTCGGTGCGGACGTTCAGGCCCAGGTGGTCGGTGCTCGCGGCCAGCCGGCGGCAGAGCGCGGTGACGCAGGCCCGGGCGAGGCCGCGGCCGCGGGCGTCGGGGTGGGTGGTGACGTTGCCGAGCACGGCGACCCGCTGGGCGGGCGAGTGGACGTGCACTCCGGCGACGGCCAGCAGCCGGCCGTTCTCGCGGATGCCGACGTAGCCGCCGCCGGCCAGCATCCGGGGGTCGAACCAGGAGTCGGGGTAGGACTCGGCGAGCAGGGCTCGGACGCCGTCGACGTCGGCGGGGCCCAACGGCCGGGTCTCGTGCGTGTCCTCGGCCGGGAGTTCCGCCGTGAGGAGCATCCGCAGCAGCGGCGTCCGGCGCTCGACCGCGTAGTCGGGTGCGAGCGCCCGCTCGGCGCCGTCCGGCAGCCCGGCCGTGAACCGGCGGGGGAGGAAGGGGCGGAGGTCGCGCAGCAGCGCCTCCAGCGGGGGGAGGTCGGCGGGCCGGGCGAAGGCGAGCAGGACGGGGGTGTCGCCGCCGCTGTAGAGCAGTGCGACCGGTCCGTGCCCGGCGTCGGGAGCGGCGGTGTACCAGGTGGTGTTGGGCCAGAGGGTGTCGTCCAGGTCGCCGAGCTCGAAGAGGTGCAGCGCCGGATCGGTGTGGAAGCGGGCGGCGAGCGCGGCGCGGTCGTGCAGGCTGATGAGGGGCACGCGGACGAGGATAGGCCCGGTCCGCTCGACGTCGAGGAGCGGACCGGGCCCGGTGGTTCGTCAGCCCAGCAGCCAGCGCTGGGCCGGGTCGCCGGTGTTGCAGGAGGTCACCCCGGTGGCCTGGCCGCCGCCGTTGGAGGTGAGGCACTGCCCGGTGGCCGCGCTGATGATCATGTACCAGCCGCGGTCGTTGTCCGTCAGCAGCCACTTCTGGTTGGCCGGCATCCAGTCGCCGGTCGGCCGGTTGAGGCCGTCCAGCCCGCCGGGGGTGTCCCAGAGGCGGACCGCGCCCGAGCCGGTGTCGAGGTCGATGACCTTGCCCTGCCCGTGCGAGATCGCCGTGGTGCCGTCGCAGTACTTCCAGAACGACCAGGTCTGCGCGGGCGACTGGTTGGCCGGATAGATGATGATCGGCTGACCGTTGACCTCGACGTTGTGGTACAGGTCGAGCGCGCCGGCCCCGGAGCCGTTGTTCACGGCCGTCATGCCCCCCACGGACGGCGACAGGTCGCAGGCGCCGGCCTGCGCCGCCTGTGCGGCGGGCGCGCCCGCCACGACCGCCCCCGCGACGGCCGCGACGGTCCCGACCGAGGCGAGGAGCCTGCGGGTACGGGTGATGGTGCTCATCGGGTTTCTCCTTCTGGTGAGGTGGGTGTGCCGTGTGCCCGGCGTCAGCCGCGCGGGACCGCGAGCGCGGCCCACTGCTTGGGGCCGGGGACGCCGTCGGCGTCCGCGCCCGAGTCGCCGAGCTTGTGCTGCCAGTTGCGGAAGGACTCGCGGTCGGCGCCGGACCACTCGGGCCCGGGGCCCTCGGCGTAGGCGGAGCAGCCCTCGGCGACGAGGCGCTCTCCCATCCGGGTGATGACGTCGCTGTTCTGGCCGTCGTGGAAGAAGTCGGCGCCGGGGAAGGGCTCGTAGCCGCCGCCGCCGCCGCCGTCGCCGCCGGCCGCCGGGGCGGTGCCGGACGGCGCGCCGCCGGCGGGGCTGTCGTCGGCGGACGCCTCCTGCCCGAAGTAGAGCGCCCCGGAGCGGTCCTTCCACTGCGGATCGGCGAGGACGACGCCCTCGGCGAAGTCCGGGATGCCGTAGCCGTGGACCCAGTCCGAGTGGCGCTCACGGGTCTTGAGGTAGACGCCGTCGCCCTCGGAGCTTCCCCCGTCGTTGGTGTTGCCCTCGACGGTGGTGATGGTGGAGCTGGTGTAGGCGACGCAGATGCCGGTGTGGCTGCCGCCGCCGGGCCCGAAGAAGACCTGGCCGCCGATCACCGGGTACTCGGTGAAGCGGTCGCGCTCCTTGAACCAGGCGACGCCCTCCGCGCAGGAGGCGCTCACCGGGAAGAGCCCGCCGTTGCCGGACTGCTCGGCGCACCAGGCGACGAAGGTGGCGCACCAGGCCTCGCCCTGGGACCACTCCAGGCCGGCGACGGCGGGGGAGAACTTCTGGATGTTGTTCCAGTGCCCGCCGCTGCGGCCCTCGTGGTAGCCGACCTCGTCTCGGGCGATGCGGATCAGGTCCGCCGCGTTCGAGGACATGGGTATGGACTCCTTGTTGCTGGAAGGGTGCCGGTCGGGGTCTCAGGCCTTGCCGAAGGTCTGCACGTAGCGGCCCCAGTTGCCGCGCTGGCGGGGCGCGTAGCCGATGCCGATGAAGTTGTAGTCGGGGTTGAGGATGTTCACCCGGTGGCCCGGGCTGTTCATCCACATCTGCATCGCCTCCGGCACGCTGTTGCTCGGGGTGACGTTCTCGGCGGAGGCCCGCGAGGAGAAGCCGGCGGCCGCGATGCGGTCCCAGGGGGTGCTGCCGTCGGTGCCGTTGTGCTGGGTGAGGTCGTGCGAGGCCATGTCGTTGGCGTGGCGCTGGGCGGCCGCGCTGAGGCGGTCGTCCAGGCGCACCGGCGGGGCGCCGACCCGGCCGCGCTCGGCGTTGACGGAGTTCAGCATCTCGGTGCGGAAGTCACCGCCGCCGCCGGGCTGCGGCTGGGGCTGGGGCTGCGGCTGGGGCTGCTGCTGGCCGCCGCTGCCGGCGCCCCCGGCCGGGACGAGCTGCCAGCGCTGCGCCGGGTTGCCGTCGTCCTGCTTGGCCAGGGTGAGGGGCGAGCCGGGGGCGGCGGCGGTGAGGAAGAGCATGCCGTCGTTGGTGCGGGTGGTGCGGATGCGCACCCAGTCGTTGTCGAGGGGCTCGAAGCACCAGTGCTGGTTGGGCTGGTTGTGCTCGTTGTAGAGCCAGGTCTGGCCGATGGAGTAGTTGAAGTCCATGACCATGGCCTGGCCGCCTGCGTGCCGCCCGGTGGTCAGCAGGGTCTCCAGGAGGAAGCTGCCGTTCTCCTTGGCCCAGAAGGTCCAGCCCTGGGCGGTGGTGCCGTTGGGGCCCCAGGACTGGATGGCGGTGCCGGCGGTGGTCTGGCTGGAGCGGAGGTCGGCGACGGTTCCGTTGGCGGACTTGAGCGTCCAGTTCTGACCGTGCTGGGGGAGCGTGGGCATGGTTGCGCCTCTCGTCTGTGGTGTCGCCCCGGGCCGCGACCGCTGCGGCCGGGGGCCTGACGAGAGAGACGTTCCGGCATCGCGGTAGACGGTCGGTCAACGCGCGTAGTGCACCTTCGCGTTGATGCCGCGTCTACCGCTCCAGCAGCCCCCTGACCTGCTCGGATTCCTCCTTGAGCCCCAGCCGCTCGTACACCTCCAGGGCGTCCGTCAGACAGGCCCGGGCCTGGCGCGGGCGGCCGAGTCCGGTGAGCGCGGTGCCGAGGGTGCGCAGCAGGGCGGCCTCCAGGGCGGCGCTGGTGCGGCGGGCGAGCGGGAGGACGGCCTCGGCGGCGTCGACGGCGAGCAGCCAGCGGCCGGCCTCGGCGTGGATGCGGGCGGCGAGGTCCCCGGCCGCGGCGGCGAAGACGGTGACCTGGAGGGCGGCGAACTCCTCGCGGGCGCCGACGGCGTGGGCGAGCGCCGCCTCCGGGTCGCCGCACAGCCGCAGTACCCGGGCGAGGTAGTAGCGGCCGGTCGCGGCGGAGACCGGGCCGGAGTCGCTCATCAGGCGGGCGCAGCGTTCGGCGGCGTCGCGGGCCTCGTCGAGGCGTCCGGTCTGGGCCGCGCTGAAGGCGAACTCGCCGAGCGCGCTGCCCTCGGAGCGTCCGGCGTCCAGGCGGCGGAACAGCCCCGCGGCGCGGCCGGCGTGTTCGGCGGCCTCGGCGTAGCGGCCGTGGACGCGGGCGTTGCCGCCGAGGGTGAGCAGGGCCTTGGCGAGGACCCGCTCGGTGCCGGTGGCGGTGCAGATGTCGACGACCCGGCGGATCTCCTCCGCGGACTCGGCGTAGCGGTTGACGTGCCAGAGCATGGAGCCGCGCACGTACCGGGCGAGGGCGTGCGGGCCGTGGTCGCCGCGGGCCTCGGCTTCACCGGCGAGGCGTTCGGCGAGGTCGGCGATGACGGTGGTCTGGGTGCGTTCGGCGAGCACCGAGCTCATCCGGTCGGCGAGTTCGGCGGCGCGGTCGAGCGGCACGGCCGGGTCGGCGCAGCTCAGGGCGATGACGGCGGCGTGCACCTCGGCCTGCTCGCGCATCCAGCGCACGGCTTGCGCGCCGTCGGCGACCGGTCGGCCGGGGTGGGACACGGCCGCGTCGAGCAGGCTGAGCTCGACCGGGTCGGGCCTGCGGGCGGCGAGGTCGGCGTTGCGGGCGCTGGCGAGGCAGAAGTCGAGCAGCCGGTCGGTGGCGGCGGTGCTCTCGGCGGCACCGTCCTCCTCGGCGAGCCGACCGCGGGCGTAGGCACGGACGAGGTCGTGGAACCCGTAGCGGCCGAAGCGCGGGGAGTGCAGGAGGTTGAGGTCGACGAGGGTTTCGAGCAGCTCTCCGGTCTCGGCCTCGGTGCGGTCGAGCAGGGCGGCGGCGCAGGGCAGCGGGACGTCGGGGGCGTCGGGCAGGGAGAGCAGCCGGAAGGCGCGGGCGAGTTCGGCGTCGAGGCGGCGGTAGGAGAGCGCGAAGCTGGCTTCGACGGTCCGTTCGCCGTCGCTGAGTTCGACCAGCCGGTGCTCGCGGCGAAGCCCTTCGGTGAGCGCGGCCAGGGTGAGCGAGGGGTCGGCGGCGAGCCGGGAGGCGACGATGCGGACGGCGAGCGGCAGCAGCCCGCACGCCCGGACGACCTGCTCGGCGGCCCCGGGCTCGGCGGCGACGCGTTCGGCGCCGACGATCAGGGTGAACAGCTCCAGCGCCTGCTCGGGCGGCAGGGTGTCCAGGCGCAGCTGGTGGGCCCCGGCGAGGCCGGTCAGCCGGTGGCGGCTGGTGACGAGGACCGCGCACCCGGGTGAGCCGGGCAGCAGCGGTTCGACGTGGCCGGTGGTGGCGGCGTTGTCGAGGACGACCAGGACGCGCCGCCCGGACAGGGCCGAGCGGTAGAGCGCGCTGCGTTCGCCGGTGTCCGGAGGGATCTCGCCCGGGTCGACGCCGAGGTCCCGCAGGAAGCCGGCGAGCACCGTGCCGGGGTCGGGCGGGGTGCGGTCGGCGCCGCGCAGGTCGGCGAAGAGCTGTCCGTCGGGGAAGCGGTCGCGGACCCGGCGGGCCACGTGCACGGCGAGGGTGGTCTTGCCGACGCCGCCCATGCCGTCCAGGGCGGAGACCACGACGGCCCGGCCGCCGGCGCCGGCGAGGCGGTCGGCGAGGGTCTCGGCCTCCTCGGTGCGGCCGGTGAAGTCGGGCAGGCCGGACGGGAGCTGGTCGGGCGCCTGCCAGCTGTCGGTCTCGGTGGCGGCCGGTTCGGTCGGGCCGGCGGTGGTGTTCGCGGGCAGCAGGGAGGCGTCCTCGCGCAGGATGCGCAGCTGGAGCCCGGCCGGTCCGTCCTCGCCCGGCGGGAGCCAGGCGCGGGCGTCCTCGTACACGGCGAGCGCCTCGGCCTTGCGCCCGGCCTGGTAGAGGGCGCGCATCAGGACGGCGGTGAGCCGGGGGCGGCCGGGGTGCTCCAGGGCGAGGGCGGCCGCCGCGGCGGTGAGGTCGGTGCGGTCGCCGAGGTCGGCGTCCAGCTCCAGTTCCGTCTCCTTGGCCGAGACCCGCTGTTCGGTCAGGCGGGCGCGGACGGCCTCGGCGTGCGGCCCGGGAAGCCCGGCCAGTGCCTCGCCGACCCACATCCGGTGGGCGCGGCGCAGCACCTCCCGGACCTCCTGCGGCGGCGCGTCCGCGTCGCGCAGCCGTCGGGCCTCGGCCAGCAGGGCGTCCCACTCGGCCGAGTCCAGCTCGGCCCCGGCCGCCTTGAACGCGTAGCCGTCGCCGACCCGGACCAGCGGCATCCGCTCCGGGTCGTCCCCGGCGTACGGCCGGAACGCGGCGCGCAGCCGGGAGACGGCGAGCTGGACGGCCTTGCGCGGGTCGGCCGGTGCGGCGCCGCCCCACACCCCCTCGACCAGCACCGGGACGGCCACCGTCCGCCCGGCCGCGCCCAGCAGGACGGCGAGCACGGCCCGCTGCTGCGGCCTGCCCAGTTCCAGTTCCTGCTCCCCGTACCAGGCCCGCAGCGGTCCCAGCAGTCCGAACCGCAGTCCGGACCCCCCGATGTCACCCATGTCCCGTCCCCGAAAGTCGTTCTGTGCCGGGATCCCGCCAGTTCCGGCCGGACGGCGGGGCCCCCATACCCCGGCGGCCTATTCTCTGTCACAGATTGTGTACCGGATCGACGTCTTCGAGGGGTGGGCGGTGGGGCTCGATTTCAGCCTGCTGGGTCCGCTGCGGGCCCGGTGCGACGGCCGTGAGCTCGACCTCGGCCGGCCGCAGCAGCGGGCCGTGCTGGCGGCGCTGCTGATCCCGCCGGGGCAGCTGGTGTCCACGGATCGGCTGGTCGAGGACCTGTGGGGGGCGGACGACACCCGCTGGCCGAAGGATCCGGTCGGGCAGATCGGCACGCACATCCACCGCCTGCGGCGTGCTCTGGGCACGCCCGGGCTGCTGGTCGGGACCGCGGGCGGCTACCGGCTGGAGGCGCCGCGCACGGCGGTGGACCTCTTCCGTTACGAGGGCGCGGTGGCCGAGGCCATTGCGCTGCGTCACCAGGATCCGTTGCGGGCGCGCGAGTCGCTGGCGCGGGCACTGGGTTCCTGGGAGGGGCGGCGCGCCCTGGACGGGGTGCCCGGGGCGCTCGCCGAGCGGGTCCGGGAGCGGCTCGCGGCGGGGCGGTTCGCGGCGGTGAAGGCACTGCTCGGCCTGGACCTGGCGCTCGGCCGGCACGCCGAGGCGCTGGATCCGCTGGCCGGGCTGGCGGCTTCGTACCCGCAGGACGAGGAGGTGCACCGGCTGCACCTGCTGGCGCTGCACCGCTGCGGGCGTACGGCGGAGGCGCTGGCGGGGTACGAGGCGCTGCGGGAGCGGTTGGACGGGGAGCTCGGGCTCGAACCCGCCCCGGCGCTGGTCGAGCTGGCGGAGCAGATCCGGCGCGGCGAGACCCCGGTGCTGCTGCGGCGGTTGCCGAGGCCGTGTCAGCTGCCGCCGGACATTCCGGACCTGGTCGGGCGGGCGGCGCAGGTGCGGGAGGCGGAGCGGGCGCTGCGGGCGGGCGGCACGCCGGTGCTGGGGCTGTCGGGCCCGGCGGGCTGCGGCGCGTCGGCGCTGGCGGTGCATGTCGCCCACGCCGTCCAGGACGCCTTCCCGGACGGGCAGCTGTACGCGAGCGGCGGCGGCTCGGGCGCGGTGCTGGCCGGCTTCCTGCGGGCGTTGGGGGATCGCGCGGACTCCTCGGCCGGCCTCGACGAGCTGGCCGCGCGCTACCGCACGGCACTCACCGGGCGTCGGGTGCTGGTGCTGCTCGACGGGGTGGCCGAGCCGGGGCCGCTGCTGCCGGCTGCGCCCGGCTGCGCCGCGGTGGTGGCGGGCGCGGAGCCGGGCGCGTTGCCCGAGGACGCCGTGCGGCTGGCGGTGGGACCGCTGGAGCCGCACGACGCCTACGAGCTGCTGGCCCGGATCGTCGGCGCGGAGCGGGTCCGGCGGGAGCCGGAGGCGGTGGCCGAGGTGGCCGCGCTCTGCGGCCACCTGCCGGTCCTGCTGCGGACCGCGGCGGAGCGGCTGGCCGCCCGGCCCCGGTGGACGGTGGCCGACCTGGTCAGCTGGCTCGCGCTCCGGGGGGACGGGCCGGGGAGGACTCAGTAGAGGTCGGAGGAGAAGAAGACCGAGCCCGGGCCGGAGAAGGGGCCGCGCTCGGAGGAGTGGGCGAGCCGGGGGATGATGCCGCCGCCCCAGTAGACGCCGGAGGTGCCGCCGGCGGTGACGGTCAGCTTGGCGTGCGGGTGTCCGGCGGTGCCGGACGACCAGCAGGCCGCGCCGTTGGCGGAGTAGACCACGAAGTTGCCGTCGACCTGCATGACGGCCTTGTAGCCGCAGCCGACGGTGTTGCTGGCCATCTTGACGGTGGTGCCGAACTGGTAGACGACGAAGTTGCCGTCGGGCTGCATGATCATCCTGGTGGAGCCGGACTCGATGTACCAGCCCGGGTACAGCGGCTCGTCGTCCCAGATCGAGACGTGGTCGCCGGCCCGGTCGATCGCCGCCTCCGCGGTGCCGGTGGAGGCCACGGCCCCGGCCAGCGCGAGCGCGGTGGTGGCGGTGGCCAGGGCGATCTGCCGGAGGGCCTTCATCGTCTTCATGTCCCCGTGTACCTCGTGGTTCTCTCGTGCGATCGCGCCGCCAGGTCCTCGGGGCGCGGTGTGGCACGAGCTTGGGGGAGGGCGGTAGACAAACGATGAACGCCGACGTTGATCGGCGTCCGGCGGTGTGGGGCGGGGAGGAGCCGGGCAGGGGCGTTTGGCTTGGGCCCGGAGTAGGAGTACTGTCTCCTAGTCGCCTGACAGGGAGCACCGGACACGCAGCCGCGCGGACGGTCCCGGGGTGGCCAATCCTCTGAAACACCACTTCCCGGTTCGGGCCGGGTCGCTTCGCCTGTGTGCGTCGTGGCCTGGTGCTTATTCGGCGTGCTCGTTTTATTGGGTTGCGGTCGGATTCGCTTTTCGGAGCGGGGATCGGCTAGAGTTTGAAACGTCGGACAGGGCGTCAAGCCCCGGAAGACACCGGCGAGTTGGATGAACGAAGCCCCGGAAACGGAGCGGAAAACATCTGATAAGCTGGAAACACGAAAGAACGAAGCCCGGAGGGTCCGCTGGAAGGCGGTCCGAAGGAAGCGTCCGTTCCTTGAGAACTCAACAGCGTGCCAAAAGTCAACGCCAGATATGTTGACATCCCCGGCCTCAGGTTTCCTGGGGTTGGAGATTCCTTTTGAAACAAACACTAGCGAGGACGCAGTGCGCGGGGCCGCCCTATTCCGGTGGTTGCCGTGCCGCTCAACGCGGGTGTCGACCCGATTACGGGTATACATTCACGGAGAGTTTGATCCTGGCTCAGGACGAACGCTGGCGGCGTGCTTAACACATGCAAGTCGAACGGTGAAGCCCTTCGGGGTGGATCAGT
>NZ_JBHXEM010000004.1:0-66001 GCF_042724755.1 Kitasatospora sp. NPDC127067
GGCCCGCGCGCACTGCGGGGCCCGGCCCGCCGCCCGGGCCCGCTTGAAGCGGGCCTACGTGAAGCGGGCCTACTTGAAGCGCAGCGCCTTGAGCGCCCGCAGGCCGCCGGTCATCACCGCGGCGAACTGCTTGTCGTCCAGGCCGAACGAGGGCGCGATCGGCATCAGCCGCTGGGTCGCGATGGTCTGCGCCTCGGTGAAGCGCAGGATGCCCTCGGCGCCGTGCCGGCGGCCCAGCCCGGAGTCGCCCATCCCACCCATCGGCGAGGCGATCGAGCCGTACGCGGCGGCGTACGCCTCGTTGACGTTGACCGTGCCGGTGCGCAGCCGGGCCGCGACCGTCCGGCCGCGCCGCAGGTCCCTGGTCCAGACGCTGGAGTTGAGGCCGTACGGCGTGGAGTTGGCGGCGGCCACCGCCTCCTCGTCGGTGTCGAAGCGGTAGACGGAGACGACCGGGCCGAAGGTCTCCTCGGCGCAGACCGCCATGTCCGGGGTGACGCCGTCGAGGATGGTCGGCTCGAAGAAGAACGGGCCGAGGTCCGGCCGGGCCCGTCCGCCGGCGACCACGGTGGCGCCCGCCTTGACCGCCTCGTCGACGTGCCGGGTGGTGGTCTCCAGCTGGCGGACGGAGACCAGCGAGCCCATGTCGGCGCCGTACGCGAGGCCGCCGCCGAGGCGCAGCGCCCGGGTGCGGGCGGCGAAGCGCTCCAGGAACTCGTCGGCCACCGAGCGGTGCACCAGCAGCCGCTCGATCGAGATGCACAGCTGTCCGGCGGAGGAGAAGCAGGCCCGTACGGCGCCGGCGGCGGCCGCGTCGAGGTCGGCGTCGGCGAGCACCAGCATGGCGTTCTTGCCGCCGAGTTCGAGCGAGGCGCCGACCAGCCGGGCGGCGGCGCGCTGGGCGACGTCGCGGCCGGTACGGGTGGAGCCGGTGAACGAGACGTAGTCGGCGTGCTCCACCACGGCGGGGCCGATCACCGGGCCGTCGCCGATCACGATCTGCCACAGGTCGGCCGGCAGCCCGGCCTCGATCAGCAGCTCGCGGGCCCACAGCGCGGTCAGCGCGGTCTGGGTGTCGGGCTTGTTGACCACCGCGTTGCCGGCCACGAAGGCGGGCAGGGCGTCGCCGACGGACAGCTCCAGCGGGTAGTTCCACGGCGAGATGTGGCCGACCACGCCCTTGGGCCGGCGGGCCTCGACGGCCTGGGTGAGCACCGGCAGCGCGCCGCCGCGCCGCTTGTCCCGGAGGTATCCGTGCGCGGCCCGCCCGTAGTGCCGGGCGGCCATGGCGACGGCCAGCACCTCCTCGAAGGCGTGCAGCCGGGCCTTGCCGGTCTCCGCCTGGACGAGGTCCAGCACCTCGTCCTGCCGCTTGAGCAGCAGGTCGTGGAAGCGCAGCAGGACGGCGGCCCGGCGGCGCACCGGCAGAGCGGCCCAGGCGGCCTGGGCGCGGCGGGCCAGCTGGAAGGCGACCTCGACGTCGGCCGGGGTGGACTGCGGCAGGCTGGCCAGCCGCTCGCCGGTCAGCGGGGCGACGGTCTCCACCAGGTCGGGCTCGCCGGTGGCGGTGACGCCGGTCGCCAGCCTGGCGACCAGGGACGGCGGGACGGCCGCGGCGACGGTCCGCGCGCCGCCGGGTGCCGCCGGGTTGCCCGTGCCGGGGTGTTCGGTGGCCACTGCGTCTGCTGTGAGGTCCGACATACGGCGCAGCCTAGGCGTTCGGCGCCCGGTCCGGTACCCGTCGGTAACAAGAATCTGCCGCAGTCGGGTGAAAGCGGGCGCCTCGACCGGCCCCGGTCAGCGGGTCGGGGTGAAGCTGTTGAGCACGGCGTAGAAGCGCTGCTCGGCCTCGTTCCACTCGCTGCCCCGCTCCGGGCTGGACGAGTAGATCGCGTAGCTGGTGCCGTCCTGGCTGATGAACTCGGTCTCGATCGCGCGCCGGCGGCCGCCCTCCTTGGCCAGGTAGCTGAACTCCCAGACCGCCGCCTCCTGGCCCTTCACCGCCGTGCCGGCCATCCGGTGCTGCTTGTAGTCCTTGAGCGACTTGGAGACGCTGGCCTCCATCTGCCGCATGTGCTCCAGCGGCTTGACCGACTGGCCGACGGTGACGGCGAACTGGAGGTAGTGCACCTTGCCGTCGGGGCTGTAGAAGATCTGGTTGTCGCCGGCGCTGATCCGCTGCCAGGGCGGGGTGCCGTTCGGCAGCGGGAAGCGGAAGCCGGCCGGGTCGTCGACCCAGTGGTAGCCGTTGGGCGGGGCCACCGCGGGGGTGGCGTCGCTGGTGGGTTCGGGCCCGGTGGACTCCGCGGCGGTCGGCGTCGGGTCGTTGGGGCTGTCGCCGCCGACCACGTGCCGGGTGACCAGGAAGGTGCCCGCGGCGGCCAGCAGGCCGACGGCCACCGCGATGCCGACGATCTTCAGCAGGCTGCGGCGCTTGGCCGGTCCCCGCTCGGGCGTGACGGAGTGCGGCACCGGCGCGACGGGCCCGGTGTGCGCCCGGGCAGCGGCCTGTGCGCCCCCGGTGGTGTCCGGTTCGACAGGAACGACGGGGACGACGGGCGCGGCGGGTGCGGCGGCCTTCGGCTCGGTCGGCTCCTCGGAGCCCTCGGCCGGCTCCGCCTCGGGCACCGGGCCGTCGTTGCGGTCCACCACCGGCACCGACCGGGTGGGCGTGCGCACCGCCGCGACCGACTTCAGGCCCATCGTGTGCCCGGCCTGCACCTCGGCCAGCATCTTGGCCGCCTCGTCCGCGGTGGGCCGCTCGGCCGGGTCCTTGGCCATCAGCGCGGCCAGCACCGGCCCCAGCGGCCCGGCCCGCCGCGACTCCGGCAGCGGCTCGTCGACCACCGCGGCGAGCGTGGTGATCGGCGAATCCCGCCGGAACGGCGACTGGCCCTCGACCGCCGCGTACAGCGTCGCCCCGAGGCCCCACAGGTCGGAGGCCGGCCCGGGCCGCTGGCCCTGGGCACGCTCCGGCGCCAGGTAGTCCGGCGACCCGACCAGGTCCCCCGGCCGGGTCAGCTCGGTCGAGCCCTCGTACTTCGCGATGCCGAAGTCCAGCAGCACCACCCGCCCGGTGCCGCGCTCCAGCAGCACGTTGGCCGGCTTCACGTCCCGGTGCAGCACGCCCAGCTGGTGGCCCCGGTGCAACGCGGCCAGCACCTGGCTGCCGACCTCGGCGGCGGCGCGCGGCTGCAGGGTGCCGTCCTGGCTGATCACGTCGGCCAGCGAGCGGCCGTCGACCAGCTCCATCACGATCCACGGCCGGCCGTCCTGCTCCAGCACGTCGTGCACGGTGATCACACCGGGGTGCTTGATCCGCGCGGCCGCGCTGGCCTCCCGCTTCATCCGGGTGTGCAGGATCTGGAGGTCCTCCTCGGGCAGGTGGTTGACGGTCAGCTCCTTGACCGCGACCTCGCGGTCGAGCATCCGGTCCCAGGCCCGCCAGACGGTGCCCATGCCGCCCCGGCCGAGCCGCTCGCCGAGCTCGTACCGCCCGGCCAGCAACCGCTCCGCCTCGGCCGCCTCCGGCCGGTCCTGCACGCCCATCTGCGCCCGCTCCCCCACACACTCCGCCAGCCGTCACAGCGACGGAGGGCCTGGTGCAGACCACTGTTCGAACAAATCCCACGCACACATTAGGCGCACCTTGCCGCCCCGGGTAATCACGCCCACCCGCTGAACCGCAGGACCGGAATCCCAGCGGATCGTCAGCCCGCGAACAGCACCACCGCGACAATTCCCAGCGCGAGCAGCGCAAACACTCCACCGACCAACAGCGGGCCCAATAGGGCCGGGGGTATCCGGGGCGGCTTCGCACCGTTTCCTGCCCCGAAGTCCCCGCCGTTCCCGCCCTTTCGGGCACTCCTGCCGCCCCCGGGGCCCCCGGTCCTCCCGCCCCGCCGGCGCGGCTGCCGCGACTCCGCCGGCGCGGGCACCGCGATCGCCGCCACCCGCTCCTCGTCGACCGGCTCCGGCGCCCCCGCCAGCAGCTCCGCCAGCTCCCCGCGCACCGCCTCCGCCGTCGGCCGCCGCACCGGATCGGCCTGCAACAGCCGCTCCACCAGCGGCCCGAGCGGCCCGCACACCACCGAGGGCTCGCGCCGCCCGTCCCGTACGGCCGTCACCAGCTCCGGCACGTTCCGCTCCGGGTACGGCGCGCGGCCGGTGACCATCCGCTGCACCAGCACCCCGAGCGCCCAGCAGTCGCCCGCCGGGCCGCCGTCCAGCGGCCAACGCTCCGCCACCGGACCGACCAGGGTCGCCCGCACCTCGTACCGGCGCCGACCGGCCGGCCCGCCGAGCTCCTCGGCCAGCGCCTCCTGCGCCACCCCGGCGAGCAGTCCGCCGAGCATCGCCGCACCGTCCTCGCAGACCAGCACGGACTCCGCGGTCAGGTCACCGTGGGTCAGCCCGGCCGCGTGCAGCGCCCGCAGCGCGCCCGCCAGGTCCGCCGCCAACTCGGCCGCCCGGTACGGCGGCAGCGGCCCCTCGGCGAGCAGCTCGGCCACCGTCCACCCGGCCGGCCGCTCCTCCACCGTCCACAGCAGCTCGCCCTCGACGAACGCGCCGACCCCCCGCAGCAGCCGCGGGTGCGCGACCGGCGCGGCCGAACCGACCGCCGCCACCCGCCGCACCAGGCGGTCCGCCTGTGCCGCGGCAGCGTCCTCCGGATCCTGCCCCACCGTCAGCAGCCCCGGCAGCTCCAGGGCGCTCAGCAGCACCGATTCTCCGGTCCGCTCGTCCACCGCGTGGGCGCTCAGCGGTCCGGGACGGTCCGTCAGCCGGTACCGTCCCGCCAGCAACAGCTCGGGGCCGCCTCGCATGCCAGTTCCTCTCGCTCGCCGACCAGCCTACTGAGCGGCTCCCTTAGGCTCGATCCATGGACTGGACCGATCTGATCGACACCGCCCTCGAGGCGTCCGGGAACAGCAGCAAGGCCAACCAGGCCGAGGCCGTCCGCGCCGTGGAGGCGACCGTCATCGACGGCGAGAAACCGGTCGCCTCCACCGCCGGGCGCCACCCCGAGCACTTCCGCAAGGGAGTGCTCGTGCTGACCACCCATCGGCTCCTGTTCCTGAAGGACGGCAAGCCGCCGGTCCCGGTTCCGCTCGCCGCCGTCAGCGACGTCACCGTGACCCGCACCAAGCTCAACGGCGAAGTGCTGCTGGTGGTGGCGCTCACCGGCTCGCACCGCTTCGAGGACGTGGTCAAGGCCGAGTTCTTCGCCGAGCGGCTCCGGGCCGCCGCCCGCACCGCCCGCAACACCCCGAAGGCCCTGCCCGCCGCACCGGCCGGAGCCGCCACCGGCGAACAGCTCATCAACCAGCTCGAACGGCTGGCCGCCCTGCGCACCTCCGGTGCCCTCACCGAGGACGAGTTCACCCGCGCCAAGCAACGCCTGATCGGGTAGGGCCTGTCTACGGCGCGGGCTGGAAGCTGTTGAAGACGACGTCCCGGACCGGGGCCTGGGCCGCCCACTCGGCGTCCGGGACGATCCAGTAGATCGAGTACCCGTACTTGGCCGGGGTCCCGGTCACGAAGCCGCGGTTGAGCGAGTGCATCCTGGGCGTGCCGTTGGTCCACTCCCAGTCCGCGGCGTTGCTCCACTGCCGGTAGGTGATCGCCGCCAGGTTCAGCCGCTGGTAGTTGGTGACCTGCCCGCGGACGCTCGGCTCCGACTCCTGCCAGTCGGCGACCGCGCTCGCGCCGGGCGACGTGGTCCACTCGATCCGCAGCTGGCTGCCGTCCGCCGCGTTCTTGAAGATCCGCCGATTGGCGTCGGACGCCGTCGGCTGCAGACCGTCCGGCAGCACGACCGAGAAGCCGCTCGGGTCCTTGTACTCGTGGTACCCGGCCGGCACGCCCCCCGGCGTGGGCTGCGCCGGGGTCTGGACCGGTGCCGGGGGCTGCACGGGAGCCGCCGGCGCACCGGCCGACTGCACGGGCGCGTCCGGCACCGCGGCCGGGTCGCCGGTCGGCTGCGGCGCGGGTCCGCCCGCCGGCGGCGCCGCCGCACTCGGGCTCGACTCCGGCTCCGTACCCGCCACCACCGGCGCGGTGGCCCCCGCGCTCTGCGCGGCCCCGCCGCCCGACCCGCCGTCCTCGTTGCCGACCATCCGGAGCACCGCCACCACCCCGGCGATCAGCAGCAGCACCACGATCACGGTGGCGATGGCCAACCGCCGCCGACCGGTGCGCGGGTCGGCCCCGGCCGCCTGCGTCGCGCCCATCGTCCACTCACTGGTCACCGGCCGGATCGACTCCGGCTCCGGCGCCTCCGGCTCCCCGGCCGGCTTCTCGACGGGCTCCTCGTCCTGGGCCCGGCTACCGACCCGGACCGTCCCCAGCAGCCCGGCCACGGGCCGCTTGCGGCCCTCCTCGGCCTGCTCCGGCTTCTCCTTCGCGGGCTCCGGCGCCGCCTTCTCCACCGGCACCGCGTGCTCGGTGGTCGACTCCGCCCGCGCGGTGGACTCCGCGACCACCCGCTTGAGCATCGACCGGGTCTGCGAGGCGTCCAGGCGCTCGGCCGGGTCCTTCGCCAGCAGCCCCTCGATCACCGGCCGCAGCGGCCCGGCGTTCACCGGCGCCGCCAGGTCCTCGGTCATCACCGCGGTCAGCGTGGCCAGCGCGGAGCCCCGGTCGTACGGCGGCCGGCCCTCGACCATCGCGTACAGCGTGCCGCCCAGCGACCACAGATCGGCCGGCGGCCCGGGCTTCTGCCCGCGGGCCCGCTCCGGCGAGATGTACGAGGGCGCGCCGACCAGCATCCCGGTCGAGGTGACGGAGGCGTCGCCCTCCACACTGGCGATGCCGAAGTCGGTGAGCACCACCCGGCCGTCCTCGCCGATCAGCACGTTGGACGGCTTGACGTCCCGGTGCAGGATGCCCAGCGCGTGCGCCGCGCTCAGCACACCCAGCACGTCCAGCGCGATCTCCGCGGCCCGGGCGGGCTCCAACGGCCCGTCCTCCCGCACCACGTCGGCCAGCGAGCGGGACTCGACCAGCTCCATGACGATCCACGGCCGGTCGTCCTCGTCGACCACGTCGAAGACCGTCACCGCCGAACTGTGCCGGATCCGCGCGGTCGCCTTGGCCTCGCGCAGCGTCCGGGTGATCAGCCGGTGCTTCTCCTCCTCGTCGACGCTGGCGTTCATCCGCAGTTCCTTGACCGCGACGGTCCGGCCCAGCATCTCGTCCTCGGCGCGCCAGACCGTGCCCATGCCACCGCGCCCGAGCACGCCGTTCAGGCGGTAGCGGCCGGCCAGGAGGCGGCCGGTGGAACCCTTCGCCTGGGTCATTCGGAACGTTCCCCCATGTGCTGCTGGCGGTCGTGGTGACGGCACGTCGGCCCGACCTGGGGCCCGGACGCCCAAGCCTCCATCATCTCCTGTCCGGAGGGCCCGCGACCACCCGGCCCCCGCCACAAGCCGGGACGAACCGGAACGGGCGCGGCGCTCCGTGCTCGATCTGTGATCGAAAACTCGCCAAGATCTGCCCGAACCACTGCTACCGTTCGGCAGCTCATCGTCTTTCCGGGGGGATTCGACGCCCATGACCGCACCCGCGCCGGGCACTGACGGCCCATCGACCCGGCCCCGCACCGCCGAGCACTACTCGGTCGCGCCGCCCCCGGCCGCCCCCGAGGGCTACGTCGCCCCCGGCATGCCCGGCGCCCCCGTGGCCGGTTTCGAACCCACCGAACCCCCGCCCCGGCCCGTCCCCCGCCGCCGCACCGCCCTGGCCGTGGCCCTCGCCCTGCTCGCCATGCTGATCGGCGGCCTGGCCTACGGCAGCGCCCCCCTGCGCGCCGCCGACAGCCTCGGCTGGCTGGCCATCGCCCCGGCCGGCCTGGTCGCCCTCCCCCTCGGCCGCCTCGGCGGCAAGAGCCGCTCGCTCCCCCCGCTCGGCGCCCTCCTCGCCGCCGGCGCCCTCCTCCTCGGCCAACTGATCGAACACCTCCGCCGCCTGCGCGCCGAGGGCCCCGCCCCCCGCGGCCTGCTGCACGACACCGTCACCGCCTGGCGCGCCGACCTCCGCCCCCTCGACGCCGCCTTCTACACCATCGCCCTCATCGGCGGCTTCCTCCTCACCCGCCGCACCGCCACCCGGAGCTGACGCCGGCGCCCCTCCCGGAAGCCCCCCGAAAACCCCGAAGGCCCCCGCCGATTCCCGGCAGGGGCCTCCGTCGACACCCGTCAGCGGTGATCGAGCGCCGGGTTCACCGTCACCTCGACCCGCTGGAACTCCTTGAGCTCCGTGTACCCCGTGGTGGCCATCGCGCGCCGCAGCGCACCGAACAGGTTCATGGTCCCGTCCGGGGTGTGCGAAGGCCCGGTGAGGATCTCCTCGGTGGTGCCGACCGCGCCGAGGTTCACCCGCTTGCCGCGCGGCAGCTCCTCGTGGACGGCCTCCATCCCCCAGTGGAACCCCTTGCCCGGGGCGTCGGTCGCCCGGGCCAGCGCGGCCCCGATCATCACCGCGTCCGCGCCGCAGGCGACCGCCTTCGGGATGTCCCCGCTGTAGCCGACGCCCCCGTCCGCGATCACGTGCACGTAGCGCCCGCCGGACTCGTCCATGTAGTCGCGACGGGCGGCCGCCACGTCGGCCACGGCGGTCGCCATCGGCACCTGGATGCCCAGGACGTTCCGGGTGGTGTGGGCGGCGCCCCCGCCGAACCCGACCAGGACGCCGGCGGCGCCGGTGCGCATCAGGTGCAGCGCGGCGGTGTAGGTGGCGCAGCCGCCGACGATCACCGGGACGTCCAGCTCGTAGATGAACTGCTTGAGGTTGAGCGGCTCGGCGGCGCTGGAGACGTGCTCGGCCGAGACGGTGGTGCCGCGGATGACGAAGACGTCGACGCCTGCGTCGACCACGGCCTTGGAGAACTCGGCGGTGCGCTGCGGCGAGAGCGCGGCGGCGGTGACCACACCGGAGTCGCGGACCTCCTGGATCCGCTGCTTGATCAGCTCGGCGCGGATCGGCGCCGCGTAGATCTCCTGGAGGCGGCGGGTCGCGGTGGACTCGTCGGTGATCGCGGCGATCTCGTCCAGCAACGGCTGCGGGTCCTCGTAGCGGGTCCACAGGCCTTCGAGGTTCAGTACGCCCAGACCGCCGAGGCGGCCGATCTGGATGGCCTGCTGCGGCGAGACCACGCTGTCCATCGGGGCGGCCAGGAACGGCAGCTCGAAGCGGTACGCGTCGATCTGCCAGGCGATCGAGACCTCCTTCGGGTCCCGGGTACGGCGGCTGGGGACGACGGCGATGTCGTCGAAGGCGTACGCCCGTCGGCCGCGCTTGCCTCGCCCGATCTCGATCTCAGTCACTTCGAGCCCTTCTGCTTTGTTGCTCATGCCCGCGCCGGGTCACCCCGGCCGCACCCCAGTATCCCGTACTGCCGCTGGTCCCGCCCCGACGGCCCACGGCCCGGACACGCCCCGGACGCCTCCGGCCGCGCCCGGAGCCGCGCCCCCGGGCCGCACCACCGACGCACGCCGACCGCGCCCCGGGCAGCCCGAAGGGCCCGTCGCCGCGGTGCGGCAGCGGGCCCTTCGGGGGTTCGGCGGGTCAGCGGGCCGAGTAGTTCGGCGCCTCGACGGTCATCTGGATGTCGTGCGGGTGGCTCTCCTTGAGGCCCGCCGAGGTGATCCGGACGAACCGGCCCTTGCTCTCCATCTCGGCGACGGTGGCGGCGCCGACGTAGCCCATGGTCTGGCGCAGACCGCCGACGAGCTGGTGCAGCACGGCCGACAGCGGGCCGCGGTAGGGCACCTGGCCCTCGATGCCCTCGGGGACGAGCTTGTCGTCCGAGGCCACCTCGGCCTGGAAGTAGCGGTCCTTGGAGTACGAGCGGCCCTGGCCGCGGGACTGCATGGCGCCGAGCGAGCCCATGCCGCGGTAGGACTTGAACTGCTTGCCGTTGATGAACATCAGCTCGCCCGGGGACTCCTCGCAGCCGGCCAGCAGCGAGCCGAGCATCACGGTGTCGGCACCGGCGGCGAGCGCCTTGCCGATGTCGCCCGAGTACTGCAGGCCGCCGTCGCCGATGACCGGCACGCCGGCCGCCAGGCAGGCCTGGGCGGCCTCGTAGATGGCCGTGACCTGCGGGACGCCGATGCCGGCGACCACGCGGGTGGTGCAGATGGAGCCGGGGCCGACGCCGACCTTGACGCCGTCCACGCCGGCGTCGATCAGCGCCTGGGCGCCGTCCCGGGTGGCCACGTTGCCGCCGACCACGTCGATCTTGACGGCCGACTTGATCTTCGCGATCCAGGCCAGCGCGTTGTGGCTGTGGCCGTGCGAGGTGTCCACCACCAGGAAGTCCGCACCGGCCTCGACCAGGGCCTGGGCCCGGTCGAACGCCTCGGCGCTGGCACCGACGGCGGCGCCGACCAGCAGCCGGCCCTCGGCGTCCTTGGCCGCGTTCGGGTACTGCTCGGCCTTGACGAAGTCCTTGACGGTGATCAGGCCCTTGATCCGGCCCTCGTCGTCGACCAGCGGCAGCTTCTCGATCTTGTGGCGGCGCAGCAGGGCCATCGCGTCCACCCCGGAGATGCCGACCTTGCCGGTGATCAGCGGCATCGGGGTCATGATCTCGCGGACCTGGCGGCTGCGGTCCGACTCGAAGGCCATGTCGCGGTTGGTGACGATGCCGAGCAGCTTGCCGGCCTCGTCGGCGATCGGCACGCCGGAGATGCGGAACTTGGCGCACAGCGCGTCGGCCTCGGCCAGGGTGGTCTCCGGGCCGACCGTGATCGGGTCGGTGACCATGCCGGACTCGGAGCGCTTGACCAGGTCGACCTGGTTGGCCTGGTCCTCGACCGACAGGTTGCGGTGCAGCACGCCGACGCCGCCCTGGCGGGCCATGGCGATGGCCATGCGCGACTCGGTCACCTTGTCCATCGCCGCGGACAGCAGCGGGATGTTGACGCGCACGTTCCGGGAGACCCGCGAGGAGGTGTCCACCTGGTTCGGCAGCACCTCGGAGGCCCCGGGCAGCAGCAGCACGTCGTCGTACGTGAGCCCGAGCATCGCGAACTTCTCGGGTACGCCTGCGGCGTTGTAAGACATTTGGGGGGTACCTTCCGTGGCCGGCCTTATCCGCTCACGCCCGAGGGTGGGGGCGCATTCATCGCTCACTCGCGCAGACCGCCGAAGCCGGATGCAATGGGAGGATCCTCCAAGGGGACCCAGAGCGCACCCGTCAAACTTTGGCAACCCGCCCAGGCGCCGATACCCCATGGTACTGGCACCGCGAATGTGTCCTCGTGTGCCCTTGACAACAACCCGGCCCCGTGGCTCATTCCGCCCGGAAACGGTGGAAAGAGTGCGGATCGGGACGGGCGGCCGGATCGGGGGACCCGATCAGGAGGACTCCTCCGCGAGGGCCCGCAGCCGGCTGAGCGCCCGGTGCTGGGCGACCCGGACGGCGCCGGGCGACATCCCGAGCACCTCGCCGGTCTCCTCCGCCGACAGCCCGGCGGCCACCCGCAGCAGCACCAGCTCGCGCTGACGGGCCGGCAGGTTGGAGAGGAGTTCCTTCGCCCAGGCGGCGTCGCTGCTCAGCAGCGCCTGCTCCTCGGGGCCGAGCGCCTCGTCCGGCACCTCGGGCAGGTCGTCCTGCGGCACGACGGTCGACCCGGGTCCGCGCATCGCGGCCCGCTGGAGGTCGGCGATCTTGTGCGCGGCGATCCCGTACACGAAGGCCTCGAACGGGCGCCCCTGGTCCTTGTACCGGGGCAGCGCGCAGAGCACGGCCACGCAGACCTCCTGCGCGACGTCGTCCACGTGGTGCCGGGCCCCGCCGGGCAGCCGGACCAGCCGGGCGCGGCAGTACCTCAGCGCCAGCGGGTGGACGTAGGCGAGCAGCGCGTCGATCGCCGGGCCCTCGCCGCGGACCGCGGCCGCGACCAGTTCGCCCATCAACGGCGAGCCGCCCGTGCCGAGCACCGGCGGGCGGTCCGGGCCGGTCATGCCGACGGGACCGTCGGAGTCGGCGTACGACGGATCACGGCCCGGACCGGAGGGCTCGGCCTCCGCCGGGTCCGCCTGGCCGGCCGTACCGGCGACGTCGTCGCGCATCGGTCCATGGTGCCTGGTCGAGCGGGAAAACGCGGCACCGCGTCCGGAGTTGTGCACCGGAACGTTATGCGCTGCGGCACCGTAGGGCGTGCCCCGCACCACCGGCCCCTCCTGCACCGTGCCGCCTCCCGCCCCGCCGCGATCGGTGGTGGTCCCGTCCGTCGCGCCGTCCGCCGAGTGTCCTGCGGCTGCGTGGTTCGCCGCAGTGCCTGTCCGCTGGTCCCCGAGGTGCTCCACTCCTCCATGGTGCAACCTCGGGACCGTAACGTCACACGCCTGTGCGGCACCCGCTCCGGGAACCGCCGGCGGCACGCCGCACCCGGCGGCGCCGCCGGTGGTCAGCGGACCAGGCCCCAGCGGAAACCCAGCGCCACCGCGTGCGCCCGGTCGGAGGCCCCGAGCTTCTTGAACAGCCGTCGGGCGTGGGTCTTGACGGTGTCCTCGGAGAGGAACAGCTCACGGCCGATCTCGGCGTTGCTGCGGCCGTGGCTCATGCCCTCCAGCACCTGGATCTCACGCGCCGTCAGCGTCGGTGCCGCGCCCATGTCGGGGCTGCGCAGCCGGCGCGGGGCGAGCCGCCAGGTCGGGTCGGCGAGGGCCTGGGTGACGGTGGCCCGCAGCTCGGCGCGCGAGGCGTCCTTGTGCAGGTACCCGCGGGCGCCGGCGGCCACCGCGAGCGCGACGCCGTCGAGGTCCTCGGCGACGGTGAGCATGATGATCCGCGCGCCGGGGTCGGCGGACAGCAGCCGCCGGACCGTCTCGACCCCGCCGAGGCCGGGCATCCGGACGTCCATCAGAACGAGATCGGAGCGGTCGGCCACCCAGCGGCGGAGGACCTCCTCCCCGTTCGTCGCGGTGGTGACCCGGTCCACACCGGGTACGGTCGCGACCGCGCGGCGAAGCGCCTCGCGGGCGAGCGGGGAATCGTCGCAAACGAGAACGGAAGTCATGACCGTCGTCCTCCGCAGCTGATCCGCGTCACGTTGAGCCTCCTGGCTGGTACGAACCTCTCCGACACGGCCGATCGGCGACAGACTCCGTCCTGATCGCCCCAACCTGCCCGCGATCGTTCCCGACGTCCGGCGCCCGCTAACCGCCTCCGCACTTCCAACGACCGTCACTCGAATGAGTTACGGCCTTCGGGGCCACCTCCACCACTGTACGTGGCCAACCCATTACCGATCAGCCGCATCGCGGTGCACACGCCGCACTTTTGCGCAGCTCGCGCGCGGTGGGCGTACGACCCGCACACCGATTCGGCACGTCGCGCGCCCGTCGGCCACCCGATTGCCACGCCCGCGCCCGGCAGAGCCCTTGCCCACTATGCCCGTTTTTATAGCTTTCGTATGGTCATTGACTGTTGTGCCAGTGTGTGGGTGACTTGTCCATGGAGTTGCCTTAAGTCATATTTCCAGGTGTCCACACCAGTGCATCGAAGCCCCGCCGCACCGCTCGGCAGCAGCCCCGCCGAACGCCCGGCCGACGGCCGACAGCCTCTGAAGGGAATGAGCCATGGCAGATTTCTCCCGCCTCCCCGGTCCCAACGCGGACCTCTGGGACTGGCAGCTCTCCGCAGCCTGCCGTGGCGTGGACAGCTCGCTCTTCTTCCACCCCGAGGGCGAGCGCGGGGCCGCGCGCAGTTCGCGCGAGGCCAGCGCCAAGGAGGTCTGCATGCGCTGCCCGGTGATCGCCGAGTGCGCGGCGCACGCGCTGGCGGTCCGTGAGCCGTACGGCGTCTGGGGCGGGATGACCGAGGACGAACGCGAGGAGATGCTGGGGCGCTCGCGGCACCGACTGGTCGAGGTCCCGCTGGCCCCGCCGGCGGTCGCCCAGCGCTAGACCCGACCCCGTGAGCGCCGTGAAGAAACGTTCCTTCGCGGCGCTTCAGCCTTCTGGCTCACCCTACGTACCGGACCCCCGCAGCCCCGTCACCCACCGTCAGCGATCGGCGGCCGCCCCCGCCAGCCGCTCCAGCATCAGCGCCACGGCCGGCACCTCCGCCAGGTCCGGCAGGGTCAGCGCGACCACCTGGCGCACCGCGGGCACCCCGGAGGCCGTGTGCACCGGCACCGTCGACACGCCGTCAGGACGCACCGACCGGAGCGCCAGCCGGGGCAGCACCGCCACCCCCAGCCCGGCCGCCACCAGGCCGACCACCGCCGGGTAGTCGTCCGTCGCGAAGTCGATCCGCGGCTCGAAGCCCGCCCCGGCGCACAGCTCCACCAGGTGCCCCCGGCACTGCGGGCAGCCGGCGATCCACTGCTCCCCCGCCAGCTCGGCCAGCCCCACCGCCCCGCCCCGCCCCGCCAGCCCGTGGCCGGCGGGCAGCAGGCCCACCAGCGGGTCGTCCAGCAGCGGGGTGACCACCAGATCGGACCAGTCGGACCCCGCGGTCAGCTGCTGCGCCTCCAGATTGGCCTCGGCCCGGGCCTCGCGCGGCGTGCCGTGGGCCGGCGCCGGGAGCGCGACGGCACCGTCGGACTGCGGGTAGCGGAAGGCCAGCGCGATCTCGCACTCGCCGCCGCGCAGCATCGCCAGCGACTCCGGCGGCTCCGCCTCGACCAGCGACACGCGCACCCCCGGATGGCCGTCCCGCAGGCGGGCGACCGCGGGCGGCACCAGGGTGGAACTCGCGGTCGGGAAGGAGACCAGCCGCACCCGCCCGGCCCGCAGCCCGGCGATCGCGGCCACCTCCTCCTCGGCGGCCGAGAGCCCGGCGAGGATTCCGGTGGCATGCTTGAGCAGGACCCGGCCGGCCTCGCTGAGCTGCATCCCGCGGCCCGAGCGGACCACCAGCGGGGTGTCCACCGACTTCTCCAGCGCCTTCATCTGCTGGCTGATGGCGGGCTGCGTACACCCCAGCTCGCGGGCGGCGGCGGAGAAGGAGCCGGTGCGGGCGACGGCACGCAGGACGCGCAGATGGCGGGCCTCGATCATGCCTCAGTTATAAGGCAATCTTTGCATTCTGCAAAATTCTACTGATAGTTGAACGGTGAAGGTGAACGCCGGAGGCCCGGCCCGCCACCCCTCGCGGGGCGCGGACCGGGCCTCCGGTCAGGCGTCGGAGCCTCAGTGCGAGTGGCCGTGGCCGTGGCCGTGACCGTTGTCGGCCTCCTCCTCCTTCTTCTCCACCACGAGGGTCTCGGTGGTGAGAAGCAGGGAGGCGATCGAGGCGGCGTTCTCCAGGGCGGAGCGGGTGACCTTGACCGGGTCGATGACGCCGGCCTTCACCAGGTCGCCGTACTCACCGGTGGCGGCGTTGTAGCCCTGGCCGGCCTCCAGCTCGGAGACCTTGGAGGTGATGACGTAGCCCTCCAGGCCGGCGTTCTGGGCGATCCAGCGCAGCGGCTCGTGCAGCGCCTTGCGGACGACCGCGACACCGGTCGCCTCGTCGCCCGACAGGCCCAGGCCACCGTCCAGCACCTTGGCGGCGTGGACCAGGGAGGCGCCACCGCCGGCGACGATGCCCTCCTCGACCGCGGCACGGGTCGCCGAGATGGCGTCCTCCAGGCGGTGCTTGCGCTCCTTCAGCTCCACCTCGGTGGCGGCGCCGACCTTGATGACGCAGACGCCGCCGGCCAGCTTGGCCAGGCGCTCCTGCAGCTTCTCGCGGTCCCAGTCGGAGTCGGTCGCGGCGATCTCGCCCTTGATCTGGGCGACGCGGCCGGCCACGGCCTCGGAGTCACCGGCGCCGTCGACGACGGTGGTCTCGTCCTTGGTGATGGTCACGCGGCGGGCGGTGCCCAGCACGTCCAGGCCGACCTGGTCGAGCTTGAGGCCGACCTCCTCGGAGATGACCGTGCCGCCGGTCAGGACGGCCAGGTCGCCGAGGATCGCCTTGCGGCGGTCGCCGAAGCCCGGGGCCTTGACGGCGACGGCGTTGAAGGTGCCGCGGATCTTGTTGACCACCAGGGTCGACAGCGCCTCGCCGTCGACGTCCTCGGCGATGATCAGCAGCGGCTTGGAGGCACCGCCCTGGAGGATCTTCTCCAGCAGCGGCAGCAGCTCCTGGATGGAGGAGATCTTGCCCTGGTTGATCAGGATGTACGGGTCCTCCAGGACCGCCTCCTGCCGCTCCGCGTCGGTGACGAAGTACGGCGACAGGTAGCCCTTGTCGAACTGCATGCCCTCGGTGAAGTCCAGCTCCACGCCGAAGGTGTTCGACTCCTCGACGGTGATGACACCGTCCTTGCCGACCTTGTCGATCGCCTCGGCGATCAGCTCGCCGACCTGGGTGTCCTGGGCGGAGAGCGACGCGACGGCGGCGACGTCGTCCTTGCCCTCGATCTCGCGGGCGATCGAGAGCAGGTGCTCGGAGACGGCGGCGACGGCCTTGTCGATGCCCTTCTTCAGGGCGGCCGGGCCGGCACCGGCGGCGACGTTGCGCAGACCCTCGTTGACCAGGGCCTGGGCCAGCACGGTGGCGGTGGTGGTGCCGTCACCCGCGACGTCGTTGGTCTTGGTGGCGACCTCCTTGACGAGCTGCGCGCCAAGGTTCTCGTACGGGTCGTCCAGCTCGACCTCGCGGGCGATGGTGACACCGTCGTTGGTGATGGTCGGGGCGCCGAACTTCTTGTCGATGACGACGTTGCGGCCCTTGGGGCCGATGGTCACCTTGACGGTGTCGGCCAGCTTGTTGACACCGCGCTCCAGCGAGCGGCGGGCGTCCTCGTCGAACTGCAGGATCTTCGCCATGTTCCCTATTCCCTCGGGGCTGCGGCCGGCCCACCGGCCGCCGAACTACGTGAACCAACAACCACGCCCCGGGCCCCTGTCACTTGGGACACGGATCCGGGGCGGGTCGGAACGTCTTACTTCTCGATGATCGCGAGGACGTCGCGGGCGGAGAGCACCAGGTACTCCTCGCCCTGGTACTTCACCTCGGTGCCGCCGTACTTCGAGTACAGGACGATGTCACCCACGGCGACGTCGAGCGGCAGACGCTGGCCGTCCTCGAAGCGGCCCGGGCCGACAGCCAGGACGACGCCCTCCTGGGGCTTCTCCTTGGCGGTGTCCGGGATAACCAGGCCGGAGGCCGTGGTGGTCTCGGCGTCGAGCGGCTGGACCACAATGCGGTCCTCGAGCGGCTTGATGGCAACCTTGCTGCTGGTGGTCACGTCCGAGCTCCCCTTCGGAGATTACGGGGTTTTCTAACGGGTAGGGCGATCCTGCGGGCCTGCCGTCGCGGGGGTCAGACACACGTCGTCGCGTTAGCACTCTCCCGGTGGAGAGTGCCAAGGACGACCATAGGGCCGTGTTAGCACTCAGTCAACCAGAGTGCCAACGACGCGCCCTGGGGCCCCCGGTTCCGCGGACGAGCAGCCGCACTCGTGTGCGCCCCGGCCCGGCCCCTGCGGACTCCTGCCGTGACCTCGATCCCGGTGCGTCCGGCCCCTGTACCCGGGCCCGTCGCACCCGTCGGCCGGCCCGCCGACGGACCCGCCGCCCCGCCCACCGGAAGTCGAGCGGGCGTCCGGATTCCCGTACCCATGTACGGACGGCGCTCCCTCGGGCAGACTCCTGCCATGACGGACACCCCGGTACGCGTCGGCCCCTCCGGCGCGAAGGACGCCCCGCCCGCGCCGCCGCTCGTCCCGGGGGCGCTCCGGTGAGCCGAGCGGCCGCCCCGTCCGCGCCGCCGCGGATCCACTGGGCGGCGGACCTGGTGCTCGCCGCGGTGGTGCTCGCGGTGACCGCCGTCGCGGTGTTCCTCGGATCGCTCGTGCTCAACGTGCTGAAGCTGCTCGCCCTGTACGGCCCCGGGACGGTGGCCCTGGACGTCTTCGGCGTCGTGGTCCTGCTCGTGCTGCTGACCCTGACCTTCCGGGGCACCCGGCGGCTCGGCTACCGGATCACGCCGTACGCCGCGGTGGCCGCGGCACCGCTGGGCGTGCTCGTGGGCTGGCTCGCCTCCGGCATCCCCGTCATCGGCCGGTGACCGCCGCACCGCTGCGGTGACCGACCGGCCGAGCGGCGAGAATGGCCCCCGTGGACACCGAGAACCTCCAGCCGCTGCTGACGCCCGAGGGCCAGGCCCTGCTCGCCGAACTGCGCGAGTTCACCCCCGAGGAGGAGCTGGCGCTGGCGACCCGCCTGCGCCGGGAGCATCCGGCGGAGCTGGTGTCGGCGGCCTTCGGGCAGGCACGGCTGCGGCAGCGGGCGCGGGCGAAGTTCGGGGCGGACGCCGACCTGATGTACTTCACGCCCAACGGGGTCGAGCAGTCCACCCGGCGCAGCGTGGCCGAGTGGCGGGCGCAGCGGTTCGCCGCGCTGGGCGTCCGACGGCTGGCGGACCTGTGCTGCGGCATCGGCGGTGACGTGCTGGCGCTGGCCCGGGCGGGCATCGAGGTGCTGGCCGTCGACAAGGACCCGGCGGCCTGCGCCGCCACCGCGGCCAACGCCGCCGCCCTGGGCCTGTCCGAGCTGGTCGAGGTGCGCTGCGCGGACGTCGCCGAGGTGGACGTCACCGGCTACGACGCGGTGTTCACCGACCCGGCCCGGCGCACCTCGCGCGGCCGGGTGTTCGACCCGGAGGCGTACGCCCCGCCGCTCTCCTGGGCGATCGAGGCCGGCCGGCGGACCCCGATCGGCGCACTGAAGGTCGCGCCGGGCATCCCGCACGAGGCCGTGCCGCGGGACGCCGAGGCCGAGTGGGTCTCCGACCACGGCGACGTCAAGGAGGCGGTGCTCTGGTTCGGCACCAGGGCCGCGAGCCCGCACCGCGCCACCCTGCTGCCGCAGGGCGCCAGCCTGACCGGCGGCGACCTGCCCGACCCGCCGGCCGGCCCGGTCGGGCGGTACCTGTACGAGCCGGACGGCGCGGTGATCCGGGCCCACCTGGTGGCCGAGGTGGCCGGGCAGGTGGGCGGCCGGCTGATCGACCCGAAGATCGCCTACCTGACCTCGGACGAGCTGGTCGCCACCCCGTACGCGCACGCCTTCGAGCTCACCGACGTGCTGCCGTTCCACATCAAGAAGCTGAAGGCGCTGCTGCGCGAGCGGGCGGTCGGCACGGTGGTGATCAAGAAGCGCGGGATGGCGATCACCCCGGAGGAGCTGCGCCGCCAGCTCAAGCCCTCCGGGCCGAACAGCGTCACGGTGATCCTCAGCCGCACCGACAACGGGCCGCTGATGATGCTGGGACAGCCGGTCGCGGCGTCCTAGGGGGTCGTCCCGCGGCGTCGGTCACGCGGGTGGCTGGATGTAGTCCTCCAGCCGCGCCACCGAGAAGCCCTGCTCCTGTATCCGGGCCAGCAGGTCGCCGAACATCTGGGTCATCGTGGCGCCCTTGAGCTCCTTGGGGCCGCGGAAGTGCGCCAGGATTATGTCGCCGGCCTTCAGCTGCTTGTCCCCCGCCTGGTACTGCATGTCGTGGATCTGCATCGACTCGCGCCAGAGCACCATCGCGCGCGGGCCGCACTGCTGGACGGAGGTGTTGAGCGTCGGGGTGTTGGCGCCGTCGCCGAACGGCGGGCGGAACAGCAGCGGGGCGGCGCCGTACTGCTGGGTGAGCGCGGACTGCGCGTCGCAGATCTCGGACTTCTGCTTCTCCGCCGGGATCCTGCTCATCACCGGGTGGTCCACGGTGTGGTTCTGGACGTGGTTGCCCAGGGCCTGGAGCGGCTTGAAGTAGCCGTAGTCGTTCTTGACGATGTCCCGGGTCAGGAACATCGATATCGGCACCTTGAGGTCGGTGAGCATCTCGACGAACTTCGGGTCCTTCTCGGCCCCGTCGTCGATGGTGATGAAGACGACCTTGTCGCTCGTCTTCACGTCGCTGAACACCGGGACGGGGCCGGTCCGTTCGAGCTTTATCGGCTTGTCGGCGGGCGGCGCCGGGGCGGGGGCGAGCGGGGTGAGGTTCCACTTGGCCCAGGCCGCCGCGCCCGCTCCCGCCGGGGCGCCGGCCGCGGCGGCGGTGGTCGCGGCCGCGGTCGGCGCGGCGCCGGAGGGCCGGGGCGCGGCCGGCGTGGTCGCGGCGGCGGGGGCGGCGCTGCCGCCGCCCCCGTTGTCGCCGCACCCGGTGGCGAGGGCCACCAGGGCCACCGCCCCCGCCGCGTACGTCCTGGTCCTGCTCCGCCCGTTCCTGATCACCGCTGCGCGCTCCCGGTTCCCGTCCAGCATTCTCTCAGCCATGCACGGTAACGGCCGGTCCTGCGGTTCCCGGTACGGGGCTACTCCACGTGCTCGCTGGTGAAGGACCAGCGGTGCACCGGGCGGCCGAGCAGCTCGGCCGGCGGGTCGGCGACGGGCACCGGCTCGCCGTTCCACCAGGTGATCAGCAGCACCCGCCCGCCCGGGGCGGTGAGCAGTTCGAGGCGCTCCAGCCCGGCCGAGCCGCGGAGCCGGGGCAGCGCCGACTCCCGTGCCCAGGCGGCGAGTTCGGGCCCGCGCCCGTCGGCGGCCCGGGCCTCCCACATCGCGGCGACGGTCATGCCGCGCCACCGCCGAGGGCCTCGTAGGCCTGGCCGTGGACGTCGGTGTGGGGCACGTGGACCTCGGTCACCGGCAGCGAGGAGTCGGCGGACAGGTCGAAGGCGGACGGCGTGCGGTCGCGCCACACCATCTCGGCGCCGAGCGCCGCGACCATCGCGCCGTTGTCGGTGCACAGGCCCGGCCGGGGCACCCGCAGCCGGATGCCGGCCCGGTCGCAGCGCTGCTGGGCCATCTCGCGCAGCCGCGAGTTGGCCGCCACGCCGCCGCCGATCATCAGGTGGTCGACGCCACTGTCCTTGCACGCCTTGACGGCCTTGCGGGTGAGCACGTCGGTGACCGCCTCCTGGAAGGACGCCGCCACGTCGGCGATCGGCACCTCCTCGCCGGCCCGGCGCCTGGCCTCCACCCAGCGGGCGACGGCGGTCTTCAGGCCGGAGAAGGAGAAGTCGTACTCCGGGTCGTTCTTGCCGGTCAGGCCGCGCGGGAAGGCGATCGCCTTCGGGTCCCCCTCGCGGGCCGTGCGGTCGACGATCGGGCCGCCGGGGAAGCCGAGGCCGAGCACCCGGGCGACCTTGTCGAAGGCCTCGCCGGCCGCGTCGTCGATGGTCGCGCCGAGCGGGCGGACGTCGCTGGTGATGTCCTCGCTGAGCAGCAGCGAGGAGTGCCCGCCGGAGACCAGCAGGGCCATCGTCGGCGAGGGCAGCCGGCCGTGCTCCAGCTGGTCGACGCAGATGTGCGAGGCGAGGTGGTTGACCCCGTACAGCGGCTTGTCCAGCGCCCAGGCGTACGCCTTCGCGGCGCTGACGCCGACCAGCAGCGCCCCGGCCAGGCCGGGGCCCGCGGTGACGGCGATGCCGTCCAGGTCGCTCGCCTTGATCCCGGCGGTGTCCAGGGCGCGCTGGATGGTCGGGACCATCGCCTCCAGGTGCGCGCGGCTGGCGATCTCCGGGACGACGCCGCCGAAGCGGGCGTGGTCGTTGACGCTGGAGGCGACCGCGTCGGCCAGCAGCGTGGTGCCGCGCACGATGCCGACGCCGGTCTCGTCGCAGGAGGTCTCGATGCCGAGGACGAGCGGTTCGTCAGCCATGGCGGGTGTCCTCAATGTCCTTCGGGTCAGTGCTGTCAGTGCTCGGGGAGTCGAGGCGCATCACCAGCGCGTCGACGTTGGCGGGCTGGTAGTAGCCGCGCCGGATGCCCACCGGTTCGAAGCCGTGGCGCTCGTACAGCCGCTGGGCGCGCGGGTTGTCCACCCGCACCTCCAGCAGCAGTTCGGCGCACTCGCGCCGGGCGGCCTCCCGGATCAGGTCGGTGAGCAGTGCCGCGCCGAGGCCGGCGCCCTGGTGGCGCGCGTCGACGGCGATGGTCTGGACGTCGCCCTCGCCGGCGATCGCCATCAGGCCGGCGTAGCCGACGATCGTGCCGTCCGGGGCGGCCGCGACGGTGTAGTGGCGGGTGCCGCCGGGGTGGGACTCGGCCAGTTCGGACCAGAACATCCCGGCGGACCAGGCGTCCTCGGGGAAGAGCCGCAGCTCCAGATCCAGGACCGGCGCGATGTCCCACCAGCGCATCGGGCGCAGGGTGGTGCCGTGGTTCACGCCGGGAGCACCGCCTTGTAGCCGGCCGGGACCTGGGCGTCCGGGCGGCGCAGGTACAGCGGGTGGTTCGGCAGCAGCTCGCGCCCGGCGGCCAGTTCGGCGGCGGCGAAACCGGCCAGGGCTCCGGCCGAGACGTGCTCGGGGCCGTGCCCGCCCGGGAAGGCGTCGGGGTAGAGCAGCGCGCCGGCGCCGACGGAGCGTTCCTGCGGGGTCAGCTCGGCCGGGCGGTCCACGCCGGGGCCCTCGGTGCGGCGGCCCTCGGCGTCGTACGAGGCCCAGTAGACCTCCTTGCGGCGCGCGTCGGTGGCGACCGTGAACGGCTGCCCGGCCAGGCCCTCGGCGCGGGCCTGGAAGGCGATCGCGTCCAGGGTGCAGACGCCGTGCACCGGCAGCCCGAGCGCGTGGCCGAGCGCGGCGGCGGTCACCAGGCCGACCCGCAGGCCGGTGTACGGGCCGGGGCCGACGCCGACCGCGATGCCGGTCAGCCGGTGCTTGTCCACCCCGGCGGCCCGCAGCACCCCGTCGATCGCGGGCAGCAACAGTTCGCCGTGGCGCCTGGCGTCGACCTGGTGGGTCTCGGCTAGGACGGCCGTGCCGTCGTGGACGGCGGCGGTGACGGCGGGGGTAGCGGTGTCGAACGCGAGCAGCAGCACGGGGTCAAGGTTAGACCGCGTTGGGCCGACCGGCCGATCGGCAAGGTGTACCACCCGGGAACACACATCCGAGGCGCTGCGACCCGCGCGGATGAACCTGGCACGATGGGGCCGTACGTAAAGGGACGGCGGCGGGAGCGGCAACGTGGCGAAGATGGGTCCTGGAGTGGTGGTCACGGGGTTGACCCTGGGGGCCCTGGCGGTGGTGAGCCTGCTGGCCTTCCAGGCCAACGGCGCCCAGGACCGGGCCGGTGGCCCCAGGCCCACGGCCGCCACCACGGCGACCGGCACCGGCACCGCCACCGCCGCGGCGCCGACCGCCTCGGCCACCCCGACCGTCCCGGCGCTGCCGACCACCTCGGGCAGCGGCATCCGGGTGGTCTACTCGGTCGGCAGCCACTACGTCTGGCTGGTCGACCCGAAGAAGACTCCGCAGGTCGCGGCCGCCTTCCCGGTCACCCCGGGCTCGGTCGAGCCGGCCCCGGGCAGCTACGCCGTGTACAGCCGCACCCAGACCACCACCGGGACGGACGGCAAGCAGATCGAGCACGTGGTGCGCTTCGCGCAGCTGAACGGCGTGGTGTTCGGCTTCAGCGCGGCGGTGGACGGCGCGACGCCGACCACCGACCCGAGCGCCAAGACCGGCGGCATCCGCAGCGGACGCGCCGAGGGGCAGCTGCTCTGGGACTTCGCGCCCAAGGACACCAAGGTGGTCGTGATCGCCTGACCCGGACGGCCCGGAACGGACCGGGCCCGGAAGGACCGGCCTCACGCGGCCCGGGGCGCCTGCGCCTCGGGCCGTTCGTCCTGTCGGGGCCGCGGTCCGGGCGGGGTGGACACCGCCTCGGCGGCCGCGCAGGCGGCCAGCAGCGCCCGCATCGGCTCTCCCGGAGCGCGACGGGCCGGTTCTCCGGCCCCGGCGGCGGGGACCGCGCGCTTCGGGGCGGGGGTGGTGCTCGACATGGCGCCTCCCTAGTTAGGCAGACCTAACCGCAGCACCCATCCCACCACGCCCGGCACCCCGCCCGCAACATCTTGCCGACAGCCTGTCGGCAAGATGTCGGCGGGACGTCGGCACCCCGTCGGCGCCCGTCGGCTATCCGAGGTCCGCCAGCGCCGCGTCCGCCCAACGCGGGCCGATCCCGGTCAGCACCACCCGGCGCGGGTCCTGGTCGTCCCCGTCCGCCGTGCCGCCGATGGCGCGCTCGATCCGGACCTCCAGCCGGTCCTCGGACAGCCGCTCGACCTTGCCCTCGCCCCACTCGACCACGACCACCGACTCGGGCAGCGAGACGTCCAGGTCGAGGTCCTCCATCTCGTCCAGGTCCCCGCCCAGCCGGTACGCGTCCACGTGCACCAGCGCCGGGCCGCCGACCAGCGAGGGGTGCACCCGGGCGATCACGAAGGTCGGCGAGGTCACCGCCCCGCGGACCTGCAGGCCCTCCCCCAGGCCCCGGGTCAGCGTGGTCTTCCCCGCGCCCAGCTCCCCGGAGAGCAGCACCAGGTCACCCGGCCGCAGCAGCGCGGCCAGCTCCCGGCCGAGCCGGCCCATCCGCTCCGGGGTGGGGACGGTGAGAGTGGCGTGCGAGCCCATGCGCGTGTCTTGCCCTTCGGTCCGTACCGGCGCACCGACCACCGGCCGCCACCGCTACCGTGCCACATCCGCGCGCCACCGGGGCTCACACGGGGTCGACGACGGCTTCCGCGACCCGCTCCCGGGCCAGGTCGAGGACGGCCGCGGGCAGCGGCGCCGCCCCGGCGAAGCCGGCGGCCCGGCGCAGCAGCCGCGCCAGCTCGTGATCCACCAGCTCCGGGCGTTCCAGCATCACCAGGTGCCCGGCGCCCTCGGCCAGGACCAGTTCGGCGCCGGGCAGCCGCGCGGCCATCGCCTCGCTGTGCGTCGAGGGCGTCAGCAGGTCCTTCGTCCCGGCCAGCACCAGCGCGGGCAGGCCCCGCAGGGCGGCCAGCGCCTCGTACTTCTCGTGCGCGCCGAACACCGGGTAGAACTCGGCGACCACGTCGATCGGGGTGGCGTCCAGCAGCTGCTCGGCGAAGCGCACCACGCCGGGGTCGACGTCCCGGCCGCCGAAGGAGAACCTCCGGTAGAACACGGCGGCCACGTCCGAGCCCAGCCGCCTGGTCGCCTCGACCAGGTCGACCTGGCGGCCCAGCAGCTTCACCATGCCGGGCGCGACCTTCCGGAACAGCTTCGCGCCGGCCGTCGGCAGGCCGAGGCTGACCTCGTTCCAGTCCCCGGCGAGGGTGCCGATCAGCGCCACCCCGGCGACCCTCTCGCGGAACAGCTCCGGGTGCTGGTCGGCCAGCGCCATCACCGTCATGCCGCCCATCGAGTGGCCCACCAGCACCAGCGGCCCGGTCGGGGCGACGGCGTCGATCACGGCCTTGAGGTCGCCGCCCAGCTGGTCGATGCCGGCCGGCTCGCCCGCCAGGTACGAACGGGAGCGCTCGGAGCGGCCGTGGCTGCGCTGGTCCCAGAAGACCAGCCGCATGCCCTCGCGCAGCGCGGCCCGCTGGAAGTGCCAGCTGTCCTGGTTGAGGCAGTAGCCGTGGCAGAACACCACGGTCAGCGACTCGGCGCCGGCGCCGTCCCCGTCCGGCCCGCTCCAGCCGGTGCCGTCCAGCTCGACGTACAGCTCGGTGCCGTCCGGCGCGGCCACCGTCCTCGGACGGCCGCGCAGCGAGCCGTACGGCGCGTTCGCGTCCAGCTCGGCCCGGGCCCGGCGGCGCATCGCCCGGCCGACGGTCAGCCGCTCCACCGCGACGCCCGCGGCCGCCCCGGCCGCCAGTACGCCGACCGAGATCCCGATCACACCCGCCCGGCTCACCCCGGAGGCGGCGCCGGCCGCTTTGGCGACCGCCGCGACCGGACTGCCCTCGGCCGGTGCACCGGTCATGCCGACGGGCCCTCCGGGTGGCTGCCGCCCAGGTAGCGGCGGGGCACCCGGGCGCCGATCCGGGTGATGATCTCGTACGAGATGGTGCCGCAGGCGCGGGCCCAGTCCTCCGCGGTGGGCTCGCCGCGCTCGCCGTTGCCGAACAGCAGCACCTCGTCGCCGATCGCCGGGGTGTCGCCGCCGAGGTCCACCACGAACTGGTCCATCGCGACCCGGCCGGCCACCGTGCGCCACTTGCCGTCGATCTGCACCGGGCCGGTGCCGCTGGCGTGCCGGGGGATGCCGTCGCCGTAGCCGACCGGGACCAGGCCCAGGGTGGTCTCGCCCGGCGTCGTGTAGTGGTGGCCGTAGCTGACCCCGTGCCCGCCGGGGACGTGCTTGACCAGCGCCAGCCGCGCGGTCAGCGCCATCACCGGGCGCAGCCCGAAGTCGGCCGGCGAGCCCACCTCCGGCACCGGCGACAGCCCGTACGCGGCCAGGCCGGTGCGGACCAGGTCGAAGTGCGATTCGGGCAGCAGCAGGGTGGCCGGGGAGTTCGCCAGGTGCCGGACCGCGGGGCGCAGCCCGGCGGCCTCGGCCGTGGCCAGCGCGGCGCGGTAGGAGTCCAGCTGGGCCTGGATCGACGGGTGGCCCGGCTCGTCCGCCGCGGCGAAGTGCGACCAGACGCCGACGACCGTCAGCAGTCCCTCCGTCTCGGCCCGGCGGGCGGCGGCCACCAGCCGCGGCCAGTCGTGCGGCTGGCAGCCGTTGCGGCCGAGGCCGGTGTCGGCCTTCAGGTGCACCCGGGCCGGGATGCCGGTCTCGCGGACGGCGGGAAGCAGTTCGTCCAGCGCCCACTGGCCGCTGACCGAGATGTCCAGGTCGGCGCGCAGCGCCTCGTGCCAGGGCCCGCCCGGCGTCCACAGCCAGCACAGGATGCGGGCCTGCTCCGGGCGGATGCCCGCGGCCCGCAGCGCCAGCGCCTCGTCCGGCGTCGCGCAGCCGAGCCAGCCGATCCCGTTCGCGACCGCTTCCCGGGCGCACTCGACCGCGCCGTGGCCGTAGGCGTTCGCCTTGACGGCGAGCATCACCGCCGCGCCGCCGACGCGTTCGCGCAGGGCGGCGAGGTTGCCGCGCAGGGCGGCGAGATCGATGGTCGCCTCGGCCCGGAGGCCGTCGGTGCGGGTGGCTGTGCCGGTCGTGTTCGCAGTTGTCATCAGGGTCAGTCTCCCAGACGTCCCGGAGTCCTCGCCGAACGGCCCGGCGGCGCGGCGGCCCCCTACGACGCGCCGACGTGCGGCGGACCGCCCGTTCACCCCGTTCAGGACGCCGCAAGCGGATGTCCCGGTTCCGGCGGTCACCCCGCGCGGACCGCCCGCCACACCGCCGGGAGCGCCCCGGCCACCGCGAGCGCCGTCGTCGGGGCGCCCGGCACGCCCGCCGCCTCGCGGCCGGCCAGGCCGTGCAGGTAGGCGGCCGCCGACGCGGCGTCCAGCGGCGCGAGGCCGGCCGCCAGCAGGGAGCCGGCCAGCCCGGCCAGCACGTCGCCGCTGCCGGCGGTGGCCAGCCAGGAGGTGCCGGTGGGGTTCACCCGGACGGCCCCGCCCGGATCGGCGACCACCGTGGTGGAGCCCTTCAGCAGCACCGTGGCGCGGTAGCGGGCCGCCAGCCGTCGGGCGGTGGCCAGCCGGGCCGCGGCCAGGTCGTCGGCGGCCGGCGGGGTGCCGCCGTCGGCGCCGGCGAGCAGCCGGGCGGCCTCGCCGGTGTGCGGGGTGAGCAGGGTGGGCGCGGTGCGGCCGGCCAGCGCGTCCGGGCCGAGCCGGCCCAGCTCGGTCAGCCCGTCGGCGTCCACCAGCACCGGGACGTCGCTGGCCAGCGCCTCGGTCAGCGCCTGCCGCGCCCCCTCGCCGCCGCCCGGCCCGACCACCCAGGCCTGCACCCGTCCGGCGCCGGCCGGCCCGCCCTCGGTGACCAGCACCTCCGGGAAGCGCCGCACCACCTCCTCGGCCGCCGTGCCCACGTACCGGACGGCGCCCGCGCCGCCGTGCAGCGCCCCGGCCACCGCGAGCAGCGCCGCCCCCGGGTAGGTCGCCGAGCCGGCCGCCACCCCGACCACGCCGCGCCGGTACTTGTCGCTCTCCGCGCCCGGCTCCGGCAGCAGCGCCGCCACGTCCGCGTGCTGGAGCGCCGTCACCCGCGCGGCGGGCGGCTCCAGCCCGATGCCGACCAGCTGCACGACCCCCGCGCAGGAGGCCCCCGGGTCGACCAGCAGCCCTGGCTTGTACGTGCCGAAGCAGACGGTGACGTCGGCCCGCAGCGCGGCGCCCGGCACCTCCCCGGTGTCGGCGTCCACCCCGCTCGGCAGGTCCACCGCCACCACGATCCCGTGCCGCTCGGCCCTCGCGTACGGCACGGCCTCCGGGCGCAGCCCGCCCCGGCCGCCGATGCCGACGATCCCGTCCAGCACCAGGTCCGCGCGCGAGAAGTCGGCCAGGCCGACTTCCCGCTCCGCCGTCACCCGCCCGCCGGCGGCCCGCAGCGCGGCCAGCCCGCCCGGGTGGGCCTTCTCCGGCGCCAGCAGCACCGCCGTCACCCGCGCCCCGCGCCGGGCCAGCGCGGCCCCGGCGTACAGGGCGTCACCCCCGTTGTCCCCGCTGCCCGCGAGCACCGTCACCCGGCTGCCGTACACCCGCCCCCGACGCCGCGTCAGCAGCCGCGCGCAGGTCGCGGCCAGCCCCGCGGCCGCCCGCTGCATCAGGGTGCCCTCGGGCAGCCGCGCCATCAGCTCGGCCTCGGCGGCCCGGACGGTTTCCACAGGGTGTGCATGACGCATGGGGAGAACTCCTTCAGCGGTCGGCTACCGCCGACGCTAGCCCGCGTCACCGCCCCGCGGGAGCCGGGCCTGCGGCACACTTTCGAGTGACAACCACTTCGATCCCCCACCGGCGCCGGTTCGTACGCCTACCTTGTGGCTCGGCACGGACCCACAGGAGGGACAGGGGCCATGGTCGCCATGCCAGCTACCGAGCACCCACTGGGCGAGGACAGCCTTCTCCAGGCGTTTCTGGAGTTGGACACCCCGCTGGGAAGCAAGGCTGAATTCATCGAAGGGGAGATCGTCGTGACGCCGCCACCGGACGGAGCGCACGAGACCGCGTTCTCGCTGCTCGCCAAGCAGTTCTTCCGCAAGGCCGCGATCGATCTGGACCTCTCGGGGAACAAGGGCCTGATCATCGGCCCCAAGAGCCGGTTCATCCCGGACGGCACCGTGAGCCCGGTCGGCCACTTCGAGAACGCGGACTCCTGGGCCCCGGCCGAAGGCGTCCTGCTCGTCTTCGAGATCACCTCGATCAACCCGCACAAGGGCCGCGAGCCCAAGCGCGAGGGCTACGCCGCCGCAGGCATCCCTTGCCACCTGCTGATCGACCGTAGCGATGGGGTGGTCACGCTCTTCACCAACCCCCAGGGCGGCGACTACGCCACGCAGACCAGGATCGAGTTCGGCAAGCCCATCGACCTCCCCGCCCCGTTCTCCTTCACGCTCGACACGGCGCCCCTGCGGTAGGACGCAGCCACTGCAGGGGCGCCGTGCCGCCGAGCGACTACTCGACGGTGACCGACTTCGCCAGGTTGCGCGGCTGGTCGACCTCGTGGCCCTTGGCCGTGGCCAGCTCGCAGGCGAAGACCTGGAGCGGGACGGTGGCGACCAGCGGCTGGAGCAGCACCGGGGTGGCCGGGATGCGGATCAGGTGGTCCGCGTACGGGACGACGGCCTCGTCGCCCTCCTCGGCGATCACGATCGTGCGGGCGCCGCGGGCCCGGATCTCCTGGATGTTGGAGACGATCTTGTCGTGCAGGATCGAGCGCCCGCGCGGCGAGGGCACGACCACCACGACCGGCAGCCCCTCCTCGATCAGCGCGATCGGGCCGTGCTTGAGCTCGCCCGCCGCGAAGCCCTCGGCGTGCATGTACGCCAGCTCCTTGAGCTTGAGCGCGCCCTCCAGGGCCACCGGGAAGCCGACGTGGCGGCCGAGGAACAGCACCGAGCGGGCGTCGGCCAGCGAGCGGGCCAGCTCGCGCACCGGCTCCATGGTCTCCAGGACCTGCTCGACCTGCTTCGGCGCGTCGCCGAGCTCCTTGATGACGGCGAAGATCTCGTCGCCCCACTTGGTGCCGCGCACCTGGCCCAGGTACAGGGCGACCAGGTAGCAGGCGACCAGCTGGGTCAGGAACGCCTTGGTCGAGGCGACCGCGACCTCCGGGCCGGCGTGGGTGTACAGCACCGCGTCCGACTCGCGCGGGATGGTGGAGCCGTTGGTGTTGCAGATCGCCAGCACCTTGGCGCCCTGCTCGCGGGCGTGCCGCAGGGCCATCAGGGTGTCCATGGTCTCGCCGGACTGCGAGATGGCGATGACCAGCGTGCCCGGGCCCATGATCGGGTCGCGGTAGCGGAACTCGGAGGCGACCTCGACCTCGCAGGGGATGCGGGTCCAGTGCTCGATCGCGTACTTGGCGATCATGCCGGCGTGGAAGGCCGTGCCGCAGGCCACGATGACGACCTTGTCGACCGAGCGCAGGTCGGCGTCGGAGATCCGCAGCTCGTCCAGGGTCAGCCGGCCGTCGGTGCCGATCCGGCCGAGGAGGGTGTCGGCGACCGCCTTCGGCTGCTCGGCGATCTCCTTGAGCATGAAGTAGTCGTAGCCGCCCTTCTCGGCGGCCGAGGCGTCCCAGTCGACGTGGTACTCGCGCACGTCGGCCGGGGTGCCGTCGAAGTTGGTGACGGTCACGCCCTCCCGGCGCAGCTCGACCACCTGGTCCTGGCCCAGCTCGATCGCCTCGCGGGTGTGGGCGATGAAGGCGGCGACGTCCGAGGCGAGGAAGTTCTCGCCCTCGCCGCGGCCGACCACCAGCGGCGAGTTGCGGCGGGCACCGACGACCACGTCCGGCGCGTCCGCGTGCACGGCGACCAGGGTGAAGGCACCCTCCAGCTGACGGCAGACCACCCGCATGGCCTCGGCGAGGTCACCCGCGTAGGCCTCGCCCAGCAGGTGGGCGACGACCTCGGTGTCGGTCTCGGACCGGAGGGTGTGGCCGCGCTCGGCGATCTCGGCGCGCAGCTGCGCGAAGTTCTCGATGATGCCGTTGTGCACCACGGCCACCCGCTGGTGGTCGTCCAGGTGGGGGTGGGCGTTGGCGTCCGTCGGGCCGCCGTGGGTGGCCCAGCGGGTGTGGCCGATGCCGGTGGTGCCGCCGGGCAGAGGGGTCTCGGCGAGCGACTTCTCCAGATTGGCGAGCTTGCCCGCCCGCTTGTCGGTGGCCAGGCTCCACTGCCCCTCGGAGTCCTGGACCTGCACCGCGACACCGGCCGAGTCGTAGCCCCGGTACTCCAGTCGCTGCAAGCCTGCGATTACTACGTCGAGGGCGGACTGAGCGCCCACGTATCCAACAATTCCGCACATGCGTGCCAGCATAAGGGCGGTTCTGTGGCCGTTTCCCCCTCGCGCGCGAACGCTGCGTGACCGACACCACAGCCACCGTGAACGCCGCTACGGCTCACAATGGAGCATGTGCTGACCGAACTCTGTACGCGGGGCGCCGCCACGCCCGGCCCGTCGCCGTCCCCCTACGTCGACCTCAGCCGGGCCGAGTGGAGCGCGCTGCGCGAGCGTACGCCACTGCCGCTGACCGCCGAGGAGGTGGAACGGCTGCGCGGCCTCGGCACCGCCCTCGACCTGGACGAGGTCCGCGACGTCTACCTGCCGCTGTCCCGCCTGCTGAACCTGTACATCCATGCCACGCACGAGCTGCGCGGCACGCTGGGCACCTTCCTGGACACCCCGGACACCGAACGCACCCGCACCCCGTTCATCATCGGCGTGGCCGGCTCCGTGGCGGTCGGCAAGTCCACCACCGCCCGCCTGCTCCAGGCGCTGCTCGCCCGCTGGCCCGAGCACCCCCGGGTCGAGCTGGTCACCACCGACGGCTTCCTGCTCCCCAACGCCGAGCTGCGCCGGCGCGGCCTGATGGCCCGCAAGGGCTTCCCGGAGTCGTACGACCGCCGGGCGCTGATGCGCTTCGTCGCGGACGTGAAGGCGGGCAAGGAGCGGGTCAGCGCGCCGGTCTACTCGCACCTGGTGTACGACATCGTGCAGGGCGAGCGGCTGACCGTGGAGCGCCCGGACATCCTGATCGTCGAGGGCCTGAACGTGCTCCAGCCGGCCCTGCCCGGCTCCGACGGCCGCACCCGCCTCGCGGTGGCCGACTACTTCGACTTCTCGATCTACGTCGACGCCCGGACCGACGACATCGAGCACTGGTACCTGGACCGCTTCCGCAAGCTGCGGCAGACCGCCTTCCAGGACCCGAACTCCTACTTCCGCCGCTTCACCGAGGTGCCGGAGGAGGAGGCGATGGAGTATGGCCGGCAGGTCTGGCGCACCATCAACAAGCCCAACCTGCTGGAGAACGTGCTGCCGACCCGCGGCCGCGCCACCCTGATCCTCCAGAAGGGCTCGGACCACAAGGTCCGCCGGGCGCTGCTGCGCAAACTCTGAGCGCCCGCCGGGCACGACACGAAGGGCCCCCGCGTCGCGCGGGGGCCCTTCGCCGTCTCCGGGGGCTCAGCCCAGGTGGGTGCGCACCGCGTCGGCCAGCCGCTGCCCGACCGCCTCGGCCTGCGCCGGGTCGGCGGCCTCGACCATCACCCGGACCAGCGGCTCGGTGCCCGACGGGCGCAGCAGGACCCGGCCGGTGGAACCCAGCTCGGCCTCGGCCGCGGCGACCGCGGCGGTCAGCTCGGTGCTGGTCCGCACCCGGGACTTGTCGACGCCCTTGACGTTGATCAGCACCTGCGGCAGCCGGGTCATCACGGCGGCCAGGTCGGCCAGCGGCTGCTTGGTGGCGGCCAGCCGGGCACCCAGCATCAGGCCGGTCAGGGTGCCGTCGCCGGTGGTGGCGTGGTCCAGCAGGATCACGTGGCCGGACTGCTCGCCGCCCAGCGCGAAGCCGTGCTCCTTCATCGCCTCCAGCACGTAGCGGTCGCCGACGGCGGTCTCCACCAGCTCGATGCCCTCGCGCTCCATCGCCAGCTTGAAGCCGAGGTTGGACATCACGGTGGCCACCGCGGTGTTGCGGCGCAGGGTGCCGGCCTCCTTCATGGCGACCGCGAGGATGGCGATGATCTGGTCGCCGTCCACCTCGGCGCCCTCGGCGTCGGCGGCCAGGCAGCGGTCGGCGTCGCCGTCCAGGGCGATGCCCAGGTCGGCCTTGTGCTCCTTCATCGCGACCCGCAGCCGGTCCAGGTGGGTGGAGCCGACGCCGTCGTTGATGTTGAGGCCGGTGGGCTCGGCCCCCAGGGTGTGGACCACCTCGGCACCGGCCCGGGCGAAGGCCTCGGGGGCGACGTAGGCGGCCGCGCCGTGGGCGCCGTCGATGACGACCTTGATGCCGTCCAGGCGGTTGGGCAGCACGCCGATCAGGTGGGCGACGTACTTGTCGAAGCCCTCGGTGTACTCGCGCACCCGGCCGACGGCCGCGCCGGTCGGACGGTTCCAGTCCTCGTCGCCGAGCGTGTGCTTGCGGTAGTGGGACTCGATCGCGTCCTCGATCCGGTCGTCCAGCTTGTGGCCGCCGCGGGCGAGGAACTTGATGCCGTTGTCCGGCATGGCGTTGTGGCTGGCGGACAGCATCACGCCGAAGTCGGCGCCGAGCGCGCCGGTGAGGTACGCCACGGCCGGGGTGGGCAGGACGCCGACCCGCAGGACGTCGACGCCGGCGCTCGCCAGACCGGCGATGACGGCGGCCTCCAGGAACTCGCCCGAGGCGCGCGGGTCACGGCCGACCACCGCGACCGGCCGGTGGCCGTCGAAGGCGCCGGCCTCGCCGAGCACATGGGCCGCCGCGACCGACAGACCGAGCGCCAGCTCCGCCGTCAGGCCCTCGTTGGCCACCCCGCGCACGCCGTCCGTACCGAAGAGTCGTCCCACTGTCCCGTCCTCCATCACCACTGCTCGGAACCCAACCGAAGATCCCGGCCGCCGCACAGTAGCCGGGGAACACGTCGCCCCGGAGTACTCGAGGTACTCCGGGGCGACGGTTTCGCACAACCAGGGGGTGCGCCGCCAGGGCGGAGCGCACCCCCGGGGAGGCGATTAGCGCTTGCTGTACTGCGGCGCCTTGCGGGCCTTCTTCAGACCGGCCTTCTTGCGCTCGACGGCACGGGCGTCACGCATCAGGAAGCCGGCCTTCTTCAGGGCGGCGCGGTTGTTGTCCACGTCGGCCTCGTTCAGGGCACGGGCGACGCCGAGGCGCAGCGCGTAGGCCTGGCCGGACACGCCACCACCGCTGATGCGGGCGACGACGTCGTAACGGCCGTCCAGCTCAAGGAGCTTGAAGGGCTCGTTCACGGTCTGCTGGTGCACCTTGTTCGGGAAGTAACCCTCGAGGGTGCGACCGTTGATCTTCCACTGGCCGGTGCCGGGGACGATGCGCACGCGGGCAATCGCCTCCTTGCGACGGCCGAGGCCGGCGCCCGGGGTGGCCTCGCCGAAGCGGCCGGCCAGGGACTCGGAGGTGTAGCTCTCCTCGGAGGTGTACTCGCCCTCGACGGCCTCAACGGCCTCGTCGAAGTCGACCTCAAGGGTTTCAGTGGTCTCGGCCACGATGTTCCTCAGCTCTTTTCAGTGTTGGGGGGCTTGGTGGCCGAATTACTGCGCGACCTGGGTGATCTCGAACGGCACCGGCTGCTGGGCAGCGTGCGGGTGCTGGTCGCCCGAGTAGACCTTCAGCTTGGAGAGCATCTGGCGGCCCAGGCTGTTCTTGGGGATCATGCCCTTGATGGCCTTCTCGACGGCCTTCTCCGGGTTGTTCGCCAGCAGGTCGTCGTAGCGCACCGAGCGCAGACCGCCCGGGAAGCCCGAGTGGCGGTAGGCCAGCTTCTGGGTCTTCTTGTTACCGGACAGGTGCACCTTGTCGGCGTTGATGATGATGACGAAGTCACCAGTGTCAACGTGCGGCGCGTAGATCGCCTTGTGCTTGCCCCGGAGGAGGTTGGCGGCCTGGGAGGCCAGGCGGCCGAGCACGACGTCGGTCGCGTCGATGACGTGCCACTGACGCTGGACGTCGCCGGGCTTGGGGCTGTACGTACGCACGGTCGTAGCCTTCGCTTTTCAGTGAGTGAGTCCTGACAGGAGCACCCGGACGGCAGAGCAGCCTGGCCAACCTTGGACGCAATTCAAGGGGGACCGCTGGTCGACGACCTGATGTCTCCGGCGTACCGACCTCTCACGTGAGATAGAGCGAGCCAATACGCACATCAAGCGTCCAGGTTACCGGCCCGACCCTGAGGGGTCAAAAATCGGCTGGCCCCCTCCCGGCCGGGCCGGTCGCGACTCAGCGTTCGCGCTCCACCCGGGTCACGTCCCAGACCGGCTCCGACGACTCGTACACCCGGCCGTCCGCCCCGAACACCAGGAAGCGGTCGAAGGTCCTGGCGAACCAGCGGTCGTGGGTGACGCACAGCACGGTGCCCTCGAAGGCCTCCAGGCCGGTCTGCAGGGCCTCGGCGCTCTCCAGGTCCAGGTTGTCGGTCGGCTCGTCGAGCAACAGGGCCGTCACGCCGGAGAGTTCGAGCTTGAGGATCATCAGCCGGGCCTGCTGCCCGCCGGACAGCGACTCGAACTTCTGCTCCTCCTGGCGGTCCAGCTCGTAGCGGCGCAGCGCCCCCATCGCGGCGCCGCGGCTGAGCGCGTGCTCCTCCTCGACGATCGACCGCACGGTGCGGCCGAACAGCTCCGGGTGAGCGTGGGTCTGCCGGAAGTGGCCGGGTACGACCCGGGCGCCGAGCTTCCAGTCCCCGGTGTGCCCGACCGTCGTGTCGCCGGCCAGCAGCCGCAGCAGGTGCGACTTGCCGGCGCCGTTGGCGCCCAGCACCGCGACCCGCTCGCCGTAGAAGACCTCCAGGTCGAAGGGCTGCATCAGGCCGGTGAGCTCCAGCTGCTCCAGGGTGAAGGCGCGCATGCCGGTGCGCCCGCCCTTGAGCCGCATGGTGATGCTCTGCTCGCGCGGGGGCTCCTCCGGGCGGCCGGCCTCCTCGAACTTCTTCAGCCGGGTCTGGGCGGCGGCGTAGCGGGTGGCGAGCGCGTGGCTGACCGAGGCCGCCTGGCGCAGGGTGACGACCAGCTTCTTGAGCTTGGCGTGCTCCTCGTCCCAGCGCCGGCCCAGCTCCTCGAAGCGCGCGAAGCGGTCCTTGCGGGCCTCGTGGAAGCTGTCGAAGCCGCCGCCGTGCACCCAGACGCTGCTGCCGGCGGCGCCGGACTCGACGGCGATGATCTTGTCCGCGGTCTTCGAGAGCAGCTCGCGGTCGTGCGAGATGTACAGCACGGTCTTCGAGGTGGTCTTGATGGCCTCCTCCAGCCAGCGCTTGCCCGGGACGTCCAGGTAGTTGTCCGGCTCGTCGAGCAGCAGCACCTCCTCCGGGCCGCGCAGCAGCGCCTCCAGGACGAGCCGCTTCTGCTCGCCGCCGGAGAGGGTGTTCAGGCCCCGCCACTGGGCCTTGTCGAACGGCACCCCGAGGGCCGCCGTGGTGCAGACGTCCCAGTCCGTCTCGTAGTCGTAGCCGCCGACGTCGGCCCAGTCGGAGAGCGCCTGGGCGTAGGCCATCTGCGTCTTCTCGTCGTCCTGGGCGATCATCGCCAGCTCGGCGGCGTCCACCGCGCGGGCGGCCTTGGCGATCCGCTCGGGGGCGACCGACACCAGCAGGTCGCGCACCGAGGCGTCGGCCGGCAGCGCGCCCGGGGTGGACGACTGGTCCTCGCGGCCGGTGGTGCCGACGAACTGGCGCATCACGCCGAGCCCGCCGCTGATCGTCACCGAGCCGCCGTGCGGCTGGATGTCCCCCGCGATCATGCGCAGCAGGGTGGTCTTGCCTGCACCGTTGGCACCGACCAGGGCGACCGCGGCGCCCTCTCCGACCCGGAAGGACGCGTCGTCGAACAACACGCGCCCGTCCGGCAGGTAGTACTCCAGGTGCGAAATCTCGACGTGTCCCATGGGAGCGATTCTCCCAAGCGGACGCGCCGGGCCAAAACGGATTACCCGACGGCCGGCTGCCCGGGCAGGGTCCGCATCCGCCGGGCCGCCCGGTTGCGCTCGGCCAGCTGGTCGTCCGGCGGGTAGCCGACCTCCTCCAGCGTGAGCCCGTACGGCCGGATCACGTTGACGGCGGAGTTGCGCACCCCGCCCGCCAGCACCTCGCCGGGGAACTCCACCGGCCGGTGCCCGTCGCCGACCAGCAGCATCGCGCCGACCAGTGCCCGGACCATGTTGTGGCAGAAGGCGTCGGCCCGGACGGTGGCGACCGCGAGCGAGCCCTCCTGGGCCGCGTAGGAGTCCACCGGGACGCGGTCCCAGTGCAGCTCCAGCAGGGTGCGGATGGTGGTGGCGCCCTCGCGCTTCTTGCAGTACGCGGCGAAGTCGTGCTCGCCGAGCAGCAGCTTCGCCGCCTCGTTCATCCGGTCGACGTCCAGCGGGCGGTCGTGCCAGAGCACGTGGCCGCGCAGCAGCGGGTCCACCCCGCCGGGGTGGTCGGCGACCCGGTACGCGTACCGGCGCCAGACCGCCGAGAAGCGGGCGTCGAACCCGGCCGGCGCCTCGCCGACCCGGTAGATCCGGACGTCCCCGGGCAGCCGGCCCGCCAGCCGGCGCAGCAGCTTCTCCCGGTGCGCCTCCCACAGCTCGGCGGGCAGGTCGACGTGGGCGACCTGGCCGCGGGCGTGCACCCCGGCGTCGGTGCGGCCGGCCACCGTCAGCGGGAACAGTTCGGGGCTGCGGGTGACGATCTGCAGCGCGGTCTCGATCTCCTCCTGGACCGTCCGCCGGCCGCCCTTCTGGCGGGCCCAGCCGGAGAACTCGGCGCCCTGGTAGGCGAGGTCGAGCCGGACCCGGACGTACCCGTCGGCCGGGCCGTCCTTCACCGGCGGCTGCTCGGCGCAATCGTTGACCACTGCTTCTCACATCTCCCGGGGATGAGGAACGGGCCCGCTCCCCCAGAGCTGGGGAAACGGGCCCGCGGAACACCTAGAGGCGTCAGGCCTGCTCGGCGGCCTCGGCCTCGTCGGCCTTGGTCTCGACGGCAGCGGCCTCGTCGGCCTCCTTGACGGCGCGCTTGGTGGCGGCCTCGGCCTCGCCGACGGCGGTCTGCGCGACGGTCAGCGCCTCGACCAGCTCGATCACGGCCATCGGGGCGTTGTCGCCACGACGGGGACCGATCTTGGTGATGCGGGTGTAGCCACCCGGGCGGTTCTCGTAGCGCGGCGCGATCTCGGTGAAGAGGGTGTGCAGCACCGAGATGTCGGTGATGGTCTTGCGCACCAGGCGACGGTTGTGGATGTCGCCCTTCTTCGCCTTGGTGATCAGCTTCTCCGCCAGCGGGCGCATCCGACGGGCCTTGGCCTCGGTCGTGGTGATGCGGCCGTACTGGAACAGCTCCCGGCACAGACCGGCGAGCAGCAGCGGCTCGTGGTGCGGGCCGCCGCCGAGGCGGGCACCCTTGGTGGGACGCGGCATGGATTTCTCCTTGGATCTCCGACTACGGCCGTATCAGGTACCGCAGCGGGCGTACGGGCACTGTTGCCCGTACGACTTTCGCGACGACGGGGGCGGCTCCGTGGAACCGCCCCCGCGGCCAATTCTCTTAGTACTGCTCGGTCTCGGCGAAGTGCGAGTCGTCGAGGTCGTCGGCGCCGAAGGCGTCGGCGGCAGCGGTCGGGTCGAACCCGGGCGGGCTGTCCTTGAGGGCCAGGCCCATGCCGGCCAGCTTCGCCTTGACCTCGTCGATCGACTTCGCACCAAAGTTGCGGATGTCGAGCAGGTCGGCCTCGGAGCGGGCCACGAGCTCACCCACGGTGTGGATGCCCTCGCGCTTGAGGCAGTTGTAGGAGCGGACGGTGAGCTCCAGCTCCTCGATCGGCAGCGCCAGGTCGGCGGCCAGGGCGGCGTCCGTCGGGGACGGGCCCATGTCGATGCCCTCGGCGTCGATGTTCAGCTCGCGGGCGAGACCGAACAGCTCGACCAGGGTCTTGCCGGCCGAGGCCATGGCGTCGCGCGGACGCATGGCGGGCTTGGTCTCGACGTCGACGATCAGCTTGTCGAAGTCGGTCCGCTGCTCGACACGGGTGGCCTCGACCTTGTAGGTGACCTTCAGCACCGGGCTGTAGATCGAGTCGACCGGGATGCGGCCGATCTCCTGGCCGGAGGCCTTGTTCTGGACGGCGGAGACGTAGCCGCGACCGCGCTCGACGGTCAGCTCCATCTCCAGCTTGCCCTTGCCGTTCAGCGTGGCGAGGACCAGCTCGGGGTTGTGCACCTCGACACCCGCCGGCGGGGCGATGTCGGCGGCGGTGACGACACCCGGGCCCTGCTTGCGCAGGTACATCACGACCGGCTCGTCGTGCTCCGAGGAGACGACCAGCTGCTTGATGTTGAGGATGAGGTCGGTCACGTCCTCCTTGACGCCCGGCACGGTGGTGAACTCGTGCAGGACGCCGTCGATGCGGATGCTGGTGACAGCGGCACCCGGGATCGACGACAGGAGCGTGCGGCGCAGGGAGTTGCCGAGGGTGTAGCCGAAGCCCGGCTCCAGCGGCTCGATCACGAACCGGGAGCGGAACTCGTCGACGACCTCTTCGGTCAGCGAGGGACGCTGAGCGATAAGCATGGGGGAAATCCTCCGGTTGTCTTCGGCACCCACTATTTGATGCCGACAGGACCAAGCGTACGGGCTCCCGTGGAGAACGGGAGCCCGTACGAGGTTTAAAACATCACCTGCGTGCCCGAAGGCGCTGCGTCAGACGCGGCGGCGCTTCGGCGGACGGCAGCCGTTGTGCGGGGTGGGGGTGACGTCCTGGATCGAGCCGACCTCCAGGCCGGTGGCCTGGAGCGAACGGATCGCGGTCTCGCGGCCGGAGCCCGGACCCTTCACGAAGACGTCAACCTTGCGCATGCCGTGCTCCTGCGCGCGACGGGCAGCGGCCTCGGCGGCCATCTGCGCGGCGAACGGGGTGGACTTGCGCGAGCCCTTGAAGCCGACGTGGCCGGCGGAGGCCCAGGAGATCACGTTGCCCGCGGGGTCGGTGATCGAAACGATGGTGTTGTTGAACGTGCTCTTGATGTGCGCGTGGCCGTGAGCGACGTTCTTCTTTTCCTTGCGGCGGATCTTCTTCGCGCCGGCAGCCTGACGACCCTTGGGGGGCATAAGTCTGTTCTCCTACTGAGGTGGTCGGTCCGCTGACCCGCGGGCCGGAGGGATGTCCGGTTACGGGACGGACTACTTCTTGCCCGGCTTCTTCTTACCGGCGATCGCGCGACGCGGGCCCTTGCGGGTACGCGCGTTGGTGTGGGTGCGCTGGCCGCGGACCGGCAGGCCACGGCGGTGACGCAGACCCTCGTAGCAGCCGATCTCGACCTTGCGGCGGATGTCGGCGGCCACCTCACGGCGGAGGTCACCCTCGACCGTGTAGTTGGCGTCGATGTACTGACCCAGCTTGACCAGGTCGTCCTCGGTGATGTCGCGGACGCGGACGTCCGGGTTCACACCGGTCTCGGCCAGGGTCTGCTGGGCGCGGGTACGGCCGATGCCGTACACGTAGGTGAGGGCGATCTCGATCCGCTTCTCACGGGGGAGATCAACGCCGGCGAGGCGTGCCATTCAAGGCTCCTGTGCTTTTTCAGAGGTCTTGCGTGCTACCTACTCCGACACCTCACGGTGAGGGAGCCCCGGCCTCTGACCGGGGGTGGCAGTCCGTTCCGGACGGAACGGATCGGGCAGCCCGCTTATGACGTTTTCGCGTCGCGCGAAGTACTACGAGAAATGCTGGGGAGAGATCAGCCCTGGCGCTGCTTGTGGCGCAGGTTGTCGCAGATCACCATGACCCGGCCGTGACGGCGGATCACCTTGCACTTGTCGCAGATCTTCTTGACGCTCGGCTTGACCTTCATGTTCAGGTTCTCCGGGTCTAGATCTGACGTTCTTACTTGTAGCGGTAGACGATCCGCCCGCGCGTGAGGTCGTAGGGGCTGAGCTCCACGACGACCCGGTCGTCCGGCAGGATGCGGATGTAGTGCATGCGCATCTTGCCACTGATGTGCGCGAGGACCTTGTGACCGTTCTGCAGCTCGACCTTGAACATCGCGTTCGGCAGAGACTCGATCACGGTGCCCTCGATCTCAATGGCGCCTTGCTTCTTAGCCATGAACTGCGAGATCCACCTTCCGGGACCGGCTACCGTATGCGGAACGCTCGTGCGAACCTGGGTTCACCCCTCCCCCGGGGGGAAGAGGGCGCGCTGAAGCACGCTACGAGTGAGCCGACGGTCCATCCTACGCCAGCGCGTCCGGCGGACCAAAACGGGGGCCCCGGAAAGCGGTCACCGTCACACCCGTCGCGTCAGGCCTTGGCGACGACCACCAGCGGCTCGACGTGGGCGGTGCAGGCCGAGCAGCGGCGGGCGGCCTCGGGGATCTCGGTCAGGCACTCGGGGCAGGGACGCTTCGGCGTCTTCGGCTTCTTCGGCATGTAGCGCGCGGTCGCCTTGGTGATCGGCAGCACCACGCAGAAGTACAGCACCGCGGCGGTCATGAAGAACGCGATCAGCACGTTGAGGAACTGCCCGTACGGGAAGGTCACCCCCGCGATGTGCGCCTTGTACGAGCTGAAGTCGCCGGCCGCACCGACCACCACGCCCACCAGCGGGGTGAGGAAGGCGGACACGAAGCCGGTCACCACCGCGGTGAACGCGGCACCGATGACCACACCGACCGCCATGTCGACGACGTTGCCGCGCATCATGAAGTCGCGGAATCCCTTGAGCACTTACTCTCTCCTGCTCGCTCGTGAGCCACTACAGACCCTGCCAGCCGATAAAAATAGGACAAAAGCCCTGGAGGTCCAAACCTCCAGGGCTCTGATCCCTTGTCAGCAGCGGCAGTTGGGCGCCGTGGCGACTACGCGAGGGGGTCCGGAGCTGCGGTGATGCCCAGCTTGGCCAGCTCCGCCTTGCCGCCGTCGAAGGCGGTCAGCACCAGCGGGCCCTGCTCGGTGACGGCCACCGAGTGCTCCCAGTGCGAGGCCCAGGTGCCGTCGTTGGTGACGACCGTCCACTCGTCGTCCAGCACGGTGGTGTGCGGGGTGCCGAGCGAGACCATCGGCTCGATCGCCAGCACGGTGCCGGGGACCAGCTTCGGGCCCTTGCCGCGGCCGCGCTCGACGTAGTTCAGCACGTGCGGCTCCATGTGCATCGCGGTGCCGATGCCGTGGCCGCCGTAGCCCTCGGTGATGCCCCACTTGCCCTTCGGCGGCAGCGGCTGGCGACGGATGAAGCCCTCGATCGCCTTGGAGACGTCCACCAGGCGGTTGTTCTTCTTCATCTGGGCGATGCCGGCCCACATCGAGCCCTCGGTGACCCGGCTCAGCATCTCGACCTCCGGGCTGACCTCGCCGACCGCCACCGTGATGGCCGAGTCACCGTGCCAGCCGTCCAGGATGGCGCCGCAGTCGATCGAGATGACGTCACCCTCCTGGAGCACCCGCTCGCCGGGGATGCCGTGCACGACCTCGTTGTTCACCGAGGCGCAGATCACGCCCGGGAACCAGAGCCCGCCGTGGTGGGCCCGGAAGTTCGAGGTGGCACCGTGGCCGGTGATGACCTTGTCCGCGACGTCGTTGAGCTCCTGGGTGGTCACCCCGGGGACGACCGCCTCGCGACAGGCCTTCAGGGCCTCGGCGACGACCAGCCCGGCCGCTCGCATCTTCGCGATCTGCTCGGGGGTCTTGATCTCCACCATCTGGTCACGCCTTCCAAGTCCGGATTACCACTGCTACCACCGTACGACGCCGAAACGGCCGGGCCACCCGCGAGGGGCGGGCGACCCGGCCGTACCGTCGTACGTTCGCCGAGAGACTCAGCTGTCCTGCTTCAGCGCCTCGATGGCGCGGGAGGTGACCTCGTCCACCTTGCCGAGGGCCGGGATGGTCACCAGCAGCCCCTGCTCCTTGTAGTAGCCGATGATCGGCTCGGTCTCCGTGTGGTAGACCTCCAGGCGGGTGCGCACCGCCGCCTCGGTGTCGTCCGAGCGCTGGTAGAGCTCGCCACCGCACTCGTCGCAGACACCCTCCTCCTTCGGCGGGTTGTACGCGACGTGGAACACGTGGCTGCCGTTCTTGCGGCACAGGCGACGGCCCGCGATCCGCTTGACGACCTCGTCCTCGGGGACCTCCAGGTCCAGGACGCCGTCCAGCTTGATGCCCTTCTCGGCGAGAAACTCGTCGAGCGCCTCGGCCTGGCCCAGGTTGCGGGGGAAGCCGTCGAGCAGGAAGCCGTTCTCGGCGTCCGCCTGGAGCATGCGGTCCTTGGCCATCCCGATGGTGACCTCGTCCGGTACCAGGCGGCCGGCGTCCATGTAGCCCTTGGCCTCGAGCCCCAGCGGGGTGCCCTGGCCGATGTTGGCACGGAACAGGTCGCCGGTGGAGATGTGCGGGATGGACAGGGTCTTGGCGAGCAGGTGCGCCTGAGTACCCTTCCCGGCCCCGGGAGGACCAACGAGGACGATACGCATCAGCGGAGGAACCCTTCGTAATTGCGCTGCTGGAGCTGGCTCTCGATCTGCTTCACAGTTTCGAGTCCGACGCCGACGACGATGAGCACGCTGGTGCCGCCGAACGGGAAGTTGGTCTGCTGTCCGAAGGCGACCAGGGCGATCATCGGGATCAACGCGATCAGGCCCAGGTAGAGCGAACCCGGCCACGTGATACGGGTCAGCACGTAGTTCAGGTACTCGGCCGTCGGTCGGCCGGCCCGGATACCCGGGATGAACCCACCATACTTCTTCATGTTGTCGGCAACTTCTTCGGGGTTGAAGGAGATGGCGACGTAGAAGAACGCGAAGAAGACGATCAGCAGGAAGTAGGTGGCCATGTAGATCGGGTGGTCACCCTTGACGAAGTTCGTCCGGATCCACGTGGCCCAGCCTGCCTGGCTGTTGGTCAGCTGGACCACCAGGGCGGGGATGTACAGCAGCGACGAGGCGAAGATGACCGGGATGACACCGGCCTGGTTCACCTTGAGCGGGATGTAGGTCGAGGTCCCGCCGAACGCGCGGCGCCCGATCATCCGCTTCGCGTACTGGACCGGGATCCGGCGCTGGGCCTGCTCGACGAAGATGACCAGCATCACGACGATGACGCCGACCGCGACCACGGAGAGGAACTCGACCCAGCCGCCGCCGATGGTGCCGGACTGCTTGATCGCCCACATCGAGGACGGGAACTGGGCCGCGATCGAGGTGAAGATCAGCAGCGACATGCCGTTGCCGATGCCGCGGTCGGTGATCAGCTCGCCGAGCCACATGATGACCGTCGTGCCGGCGGTCATGGTGAGCACCATGACGGCGATCCGGAACACGCCGGTGTCCGGGACGATCTGGTTGGCCAGCGGGCAGCCGGAGAACAGCGCACCGCTGGAGGCCGTCGCCACGATGCCGGTGCCCTGGAGCACGGCGAGCGCGATGGTCAGGTAGCGGGTGTACTGGGTGATCTTGGCCTGGCCGGCCTGTCCCTCCTTCTTCAGCATCTCCAGTCGCGGGATCACGACGGTGAGGAGCTGGAGGATGATGCTCGCCGTGATGTACGGCATGATGCCGAGGGCGAAGATCGTCAGCTGGAGGAGCGCGCCACCGCTGAACAGGTTGACGAGTCCGAAGAGGCCGCTGTTCTTGGTCTCCTTCACGCACTCGTTCACGGCCGTGAAGCTCACGCCCGGGATCGGGATGTGCGAGCCCAGGCGGAACAGCACCATGATGCCCAGCGTGAACAGCAGCTTCTTGCGCAGGTCGGGCGTCTGGAACGCCCGCGCGAACGCACTGAGCACGGTGCCTCCTGCGCCTCCCGCGCGTCGTCGGCGGGAGGGTCGGTCCTGAATGGGGAGTTTGGCGGTTCGGGCTCCCGTACAGACGGCACAGGCGAGCCTACGCGCAGCCTACAAGGGAACTCCACGGACTCTAACAGTGCGCAGCCACTCGGAAGAAGCGCGTACCACCCCTCCCCCACTCATGGGGTACGGGATGCCCGGGTTTGCCACACAAAAGAACGAGCGCCGTCCGGCCGGATATCCCCGGGAACGGCGCGAGCCCCGCACCTCCCGGAGGAGGTGCGGGGCTCGAAGCCGGTTGTCAGCGGGCTCAGACGAGCTCGGTGACCGTACCGCCGGCGGCGGTGATCTTCTCGGCGGCCGAGCCGGAGACGGCGTCGACCGTCACCTGCAGGGCAACCGAGATCTCGCCGGTGCCGAGCACCTTGACGAGGGAGTTCTTGCGAACCGCGCCCTTGGCGACCAGGTCCTCGACCGTGACCTCTCCACCCTGCGGGTAGAGCTCGGCCAGCTTGTCGAGGTTGACGACCTGGAAGGTGATCTTGAACGGGTTCTTGAAACCCTTCAGCTTCGGCAGGCGCATGTGGAGCGGCATCTGGCCACCCTCGAAGCGCTGCGGAACCTGGTAGCGGGCCTTCGTGCCCTTGGTACCACGACCAGCGGTCTTACCCTTGGAGCCCTCACCACGACCCACGCGGATCTTGTCGGTCTTGGCACCCGGGGCGGGACGCAGGTTGTGGATCTTGATCGGGTTGTCGCCCATGATCAGTCCACCTCCTCAACCGTCACCAGGTGACGGACCGTGTGGGCCATCCCGCGAATCTCGGGACGGTCCTCCTTGACCACCACGTCGTGCATGCGCTTGAGACCAAGCGAACGCAGGGTGTCACGGTGGTTCTGCTTGCTGCCGATGTACGACTTGGTCTGCGTGATCTTCAGGCGAGCCATCAGGCGCTCACCCCAGCAGCACGCGCCCGCAGCAGAGCGGCGGGGGCCACGTCCTCCAGCGGCAGACCACGACGGGCGGCGATCTCCTCGGGGCGCACGAGGCCCTTCAGAGCGGCCACGGTGGCGTGCACGATGTTGATCGCGTTGTCCGAGCCGAGCGACTTCGACAGGATGTCGTGGATGCCGGCGCACTCCAGGACGGCGCGCACCGGACCACCGGCGATAACACCGGTACCGGGGGCGGCGGGCTTCAGCAGCACGACGCCGGCGGCCTTCTCACCCTGGATCGGGTGCGGGATGGTGCCCTGGATACGGGGGACCTTGAAGAAGTTCTTCTTGGCCTCCTCAACACCCTTGGCGATGGCGGCCGGAACCTCCTTCGCCTTGCCGTAACCGACACCCACGGTGCCGTCACCGTCGCCCACCACGACCAGCGCGGTGAAGCTGAAGCGACGACCACCCTTGACAACCTTGGCGACACGGTTGATCGCGACGACGCGCTCGACGTAAGCGGTCTTCTCGACGGCGGGGGCGTTGCCCCGGTCGTCACGCTTACGGTCGCGCCGCTCGCCACCGCCGGTGCCACCGCCGGCGCCGCTACCGCGGCGCTGGGGTCCAGCCATTGGAATTACCTCTCTCGTTTACGTCCGTCGACAGAGTCGACGAGCGGCTTAGAAGTCGAGCCCGGCCTCGCGGGCCGCGTCCGCCAGGGCGGCGATGCGGCCGGCGTACCGGTTGCCCGCGCGGTCGAAGACGACCGACTCGATGCCGGCGGCCTTGGCGCGCTCGGCGACCAGGCTCCCGACCTTCTTGGCCAGCTCGGTCTTGTCGCCCTCGGCGCCCTTGATGGACACGTCGAGGGTGGACGCCGACGCCAGGGTGTGACCCTTGGCGTCGTCGATGACCTGGGCGACCATGTGACGGTTCGAGCGCGTCACGACGAGGCGCGGACGCACCTCGGTGCCGACGACGCGCTTGCGAACGCGGATCGCGCGGCGCTTGCGAGCGGCGCTCTTGTAGGCGTTGCCCTTGCCGATCTTGACAGAGACACTCATCGCTTACTTACCACTCTTTCCGACCTTGCGGCGGATGACCTCGCCCGCGTACTTGACACCCTTGGCCTTGTACGGGTCCGGCTTGCGCAGCTTGCGGATCTTCGCGGCGACCTCGCCGACCTTCTGCTTGTCGATGCCGTCCACGTGGAACTTGGTGGCCGACTCGACGACGAAGGAGATGCCCTCCGGCGCCTCGACGAGGATCGGGTGGCTGTAGCCCAGCTGGAACTCCATGTCGGAGCCCTTCGCCAGAACTCGGTAGCCGACACCGCTGATCTCCAGCGACTTGCGGTAGCCCGCGGTCACGCCGGTGATCATGTTCGCCACCAGCGTGCGGGTCAGGCCGTGCAGGGCCTTCGACTGACGCTCGTCGTTGGGGCGGGTGACAGCCAGAATGCCGTCCTCGCCCTTGCCGATCTCGATCGGCGCGGCGACGACGTGGGTGAGGGAGCCCTTCGGGCCCTTCACCGAGACCGTCTGGCCATCGATGGTGACGTCCACGCCAGCGGGGACCTGGATGGGCAGCCGTCCAATGCGCGACATTGCTGTACCTCCGTTTCCCGAATTACCAGACGTAGGCGAGAACTTCTCCGCCTACGCCCTTCTTGGCGGCCTGCTTGTCGGTCAGGAGGCCGGAGGACGTGGAGATGATCGCCACGCCCAGGCCGCCGAGAACCTTCGGCAGGTTGGTGGACTTTGCGTAAACACGCAGACCCGGCTTGCTGATGCGCTTGATGCCGGCAATGGAGCGCTCACGGTTGGGGCCGAACTTGAGCTCGATGGTCAGCTTCTTGCCGACCTCGCCCTCGACGGGCTCCTCAACCTTGTAGGAGGAGATGTACCCCTCCTGCTGCAGGATCTCGGCGACGTGCGCCTTGATCTTGCTGGCCGGCATCGCCACGGTGTCGTGGTACGCCGAGTTCGCGTTACGCAGACGCGTGAGCATGTCTGCGATGGGGTCGGTCATGGTCATGATGGCCTCAGGCCTCTCTCGCCGCGGTTTCTCCGCGCCAGGTCCCCCTTACGCACTCTTCCGAGTTCGTCAGGGGCACAAGCGCAGGGGACCTGCGACGTCGTAAGACTGGGTGCGAGCCCTCCCTTGAGAGGGCCACGGACGTCCATGGGGAAGCCGTGGCAGGGGGCCCGACCCCACTACCTTACGGGAATCCGTACGGCAGGCCCAAAACGGGCCGGTGTGGGATCGGGCACCTCTGCTTCGCTGTGTGCCTAAAGCGCCTTGATTACCAGGAGCTCTTGGTCACGCCCGGCAGCTCGCCGCGGTGCGCCATCTCACGGAGGCAGACACGGCACAGGCCGAACTTGCGGTACACCGAGTGCGGACGGCCGCAGCGCTGGCACCGGGTGTAGGCCCGGACGCCGAACTTCGGCTTCCGCTCGGCCTTCGCGATGAGGGACTTCTTCGCCATTGGCTCACGCCTCCTTGAACGGGAAGCCCAGAGCGCGCAGGAGCGCCCGGCCCTCGTCGTCGGTCTGAGCGGTGGTCACGACGGTGATGTCCATACCGCGCTGACGGTCGACCTTGTCCTGGTCGATCTCGTGGAACATAACCTGCTCGGTCAGACCGAAGGTGTAGTTGCCACGGCCGTCGAACTGCTTCGGGGAGAGGCCGCGGAAGTCACGGATTCGCGGCAGGGCCAGCGAAACCAGACGGTCCAGGAACTCCCACATGCGGTCACCGCGGAGGGTGACGTGCGTGCCGATCGGCTGGCCCTCGCGCAGCTTGAACTGCGCGATGGACTTGCGAGCCTTGGTCACGGCCGGCTTCTGACCGGTGATCGCGGTCAGGTCGCGGATCGCGCCCTCGATCAGCTTGCTGTCACGGGCGGCCTCGCCGACACCCATGTTGACGACGACCTTGACCAGGCCGGGCGTCAGCATGACGTTCTCGTACGAGAACTGCTCCTGCAGCTGACCCTTGATCTCGGAGTTGTAACGCTCCTTGAGACGGGGGGTCACCTTCTCAACAGTCGTCTCAGACATCAGATGTCCTCACCGGTTCGCTTGGCAACGCGGATCTTGTTGCCCTCGTCATCGAAGCGGTAGCCAACGCGGGTGACGACCTTCTTGCCGTCCTTCTCCACGACCAGCTGGACGTTGGAGACGTGCACCGGGGCCTCGACGGTGACAATGCCACCCTGAGTGCCCGGGCCCGGCTTGGTGTGCTTCTTGACCCGGTTCACACCCTCGACCAGGACCTTGTTCTCGGCGGGCATGGCCTGGATGACCTTGCCCTGCTTGCCGCGGTCCTTGCCGGTGATGACCTGAACCAGGTCACCCTTCTTGATCTTCATGCTGTTCGCCATGAGTTAGAGCACCTCCGGCGCAAGCGAGATGATCTTCATGAACTTCTTGTCACGCAGCTCGCGGCCCACCGGGCCGAAGATGCGGGTGCCACGGGGGTCACCATCGGTGTTCTTCAGAACAACCGCGGCGTTCTCGTCGAAGCGGATGTACGAGCCATCCGGACGACGACGCGACTTCACGGTACGGACGACGACGCACTTGACGACGTCACCCTTCTTCACCGAACCGCCGGGGATCGCGTCCTTGACGGTCGCGACGATGACGTCCCCGATACCGGCGTAGCGACGACCGGAGCCACCGAGAACGCGGATGCAAAGGATTTCCTTCGCGCCCGTGTTGTCGGCGACACGCAGTCGCGACTCCTGCTGGATCACAGCTTTCTCCTGATCGTCAACGAGAGCTGACGGGCCGGCCGCTGCTCACACCGGCGTCCCGCAGGGACCCGCTGCACATACGGCCGTACCACATCGGCTTCGTTACTTGGCCTTCTCGAGGATCTCGACGACGCGCCAGCGCTTCGTCGCGGACAGCGGGCGGGTCTCCGCGAGGAGGACCCGGTCGCCGATGCCGCAGGCGTTCGCCTCGTCGTGCGCCTTCAGCTTGTTCGTACGGCGGATGACCTTGCCGTACAGAGCGTGCTTGACGCGGTCCTCGACGGCGACGACGACGGTCTTGTCCATCTTGTCGCTGACGACGAGACCCTCACGGGTCTTGCGGAAACCGCGCGTCTCGTTGGTGTTCTCAGTCATCAGGCGTTCTCCACCGTCTCGATGCCCAGCTCGCGCTCGCGCATCAGGGTGTAGATCCGCGCGATGTCCTTGCGGACGAGCTTCAGCCGTCCGTGGTTGTCGAGCTGCCCGGTCGCCGCCTGGAAGCGGAGGTTGAACAGCTCCTCCTTGGCCTCACGGAGCTTGGCAACGAGACCCTCGTTGTCCAGCTCGCGGAGGTCAGCAGCCTTGGTGCCGGCCGACATCAGCTCTCACCTGCCTCGCGCCGGATGATCCGGCACTTCATCGGGAGCTTGTGAGCTGCGCGGGTCAGCGCCTCACGAGCCACCTTCTCGTTGGGGTACGACAGCTCGAACATGACCCGACCCGGGTGCACGTTCGCGATCCACCACTCGGGCGAACCCTTACCGGAACCCATGCGGGTCTCGGCCGGCTTCTTGGTGAGCGGACGGTCCGGGTAGATGTTGATCCAGACCTTGCCGCCACGCTTGATGTGACGGGTGACGGCGATACGAGCGGACTCGATCTGCCGGTTCGTCACGTAGGCCGGGGTGACGGCCTGGATGCCGTACTCGCCGAACGCGAGCTCGGTGCCACCCTTGGCAGCGCCACGGCGCTTGGGGTGGTGCTGCTTGCGGTGCTTGACCCGACGGGGGATCAGCATTGGGGTCAGGCCTCCGTTCCGGTGTTCTCGGCAGCCGGAGCCTCGGCGGCCGCGGCCGCGGGGGCCTCGGCAGCGGCGGGGCGACGGCCACGGCCACCGCGCTCGCCACCACGGCGGTCGCCACCGCGGGCGGGACGACCACCCTCGGGACGGGCCGGGCGGTTGCCCGAGCGGGCAGCGGCGTTCTCAGCGCGGACCTCGGCGATGTTCTTGACGTCGCCCTTGTAGATCCAGACCTTCACGCCGATGCGGCCGAAGGTGGTCTTGGCCTCGAAGAAGCCGTAGTCGACGTTCGCACGCAGGGTGTGCAGCGGCACGCGACCCTCGCGGTAGAACTCCGAACGGCTCATCTCGGCGCCGCCGAGACGACCGGAGCACTGGACCTTGATGCCCTTGGCGCCGGACTTCATGGTGCCCTGCATCGACTTGCGCATGGCACGGCGGAAGGAGACGCGCGAGGACAGCTGCTCCGCGACGCCCTGAGCCACGAGCTGGGCGTCCAGCTCGGGGTTCTTGACCTCGAGGATGTTCAGCTGGACCTGCTTGCCGGTCAGCTTCTCGAGGTCGCCGCGGATGCGGTCGGCCTCGGTGCCACGGCGACCGATGACGATGCCGGGGCGGGCGGTGTGGATGTCGACGCGGACGCGGTCGCGGGTGCGCTCGATCTCAACCTTCGAGATGCCGGCGCGCTCCATGCCCTTCGTCATCATGCGACGAATGGCAACGTCTTCCTTGACGTAGTCCTTGTACAGCTTGTCGGCGTACCAGCGGGACTTGAAGTCCGTGCTGATGCCGAGGCGGAACCCGTGCGGGTTAACCTTCTGGCCCATTACCGGGTCCCTTCCTTGCTGCTGACGACCACGGTGATGTGGCTGGTCCGCTTGCGGATCCGGTAGGCGCGGCCCTGGGCACGCGGGCGGAACCGCTTCAGGGTCGGACCCTCGTCAACGTACGCCTCGCTGATGACGAGGTCGTCCACGTTGGAGTGGTTGTAGTTGTGCGCGGCGTTGGCAATGGCGCTGTCGAGCACCTTGCCGACCGGCACGGTGGCGGCCTGCGGAGCGAAACGCAGGACGGCCTGGGCCTCCGTGGCCGGCAGGCCACGGATGAGGTCCACCACGCGGCGGGCCTTCATGGGCGTGACGCGGATGTACCGCGCCTGGGCCCTGGCTTCCATGGTTGTCCCCTTAATGGAGTAAGTCATTGAGTCGTTCTGGCGGTGAAGCTCAGGCGACTAGCGACGCTTCGACTTGCGGTCGTCCTTGACGTGGCCGCGGAAGGTGCGGGTCGGAGCGAACTCGCCCAGCTTGTGGCCGACCATCGACTCGGTGACGAACACCGGGACGTGCTTGCGACCATCGTGAACCGCGATCGTGTGGCCGAGCATGGCCGGGAAGATCACGGAGCGACGGGACCAGGTCTTGATGACGTTCTGGGTACCCGCCTCGTTCTGCGCGTCCACCTTCTTGAGAAGGTGGCCGTCGATGAAGGGGCCCTTCTTGAGACTGCGCGGCATCTGACCTGCTCCTAGCGCTTCTTGTTGGTCTTGCGGCGGCGCACGATGAGAGCGTCCGACGCCTTCTTCGGGCGACGGGTACGACCCTCCTTCTGGCCCCACGGCGAGACCGGGTGGCGACCACCGGAGGTCTTACCCTCACCACCACCGTGCGGGTGGTCGATCGGGTTCATGGCCACACCACGCACGGTCGGGCGAACGCCCTTCCAGCGCATACGGCCGGCCTTGCCCCAGTTGATGTTCGACTGCTCGGCGTTGCCGACCTCGCCGACGGTCGCGCGGCAGCGCGCGTCCACCAGGCGGATCTCGCCGGAGGGCATGCGCAGGTGCGCCATCTTGCCCTCACGCGCCAGCAGCTGGATGCCGGAGCCGGCGGAGCGGGCCAGCTTGGCACCGCCACCGGGACGCAGCTCCACCGCGTGGATGGTGGTACCGACCGGGATGTTGCGCAGCGGCAGGTTGTTGCCCGGCTTGATGTCGGCGCCAGCGCCGTTCTCGATCCGGTCACCCTGCGCGATGCCGCGCGGCGCGATGATGTAGCGCTTCTCGCCGTCCGCGTAGTGCAGGAGCGCGATGCGCGCGGTGCGGTTCGGGTCGTACTCGATGTGCGCGACCTTGGCCGGCACGCCGTCCTTGTCGTGACGACGGAAGTCGATCACGCGGTAGGCGCGCTTGTGACCGCCACCCTGGTGGCGAACGGTGATCCGACCGGCGTTGTTACGGCCGCCCTTGCTGTGCAGGGGGCGAACCAGCGACTTCTCCGGCGTGGACCGCGTGATCTCTACGAAGTCGGCCACGCTGGAGCCACGACGGCCCGGCGTAGTCGGCTTGTACTTGCGGATGCCCATTTGGCTCTCTCGTCCTCGTCCTTATCGACGATCACGATCTCCGTTAGGAGACCGGACCACCGAAGATGTCGATGCGGTTGCCCTCGGCCAGCGTCACGATGGCGCGCTTGGTGTCCTTGCGCTTGCCAAAGCCCGTCTTGGAGCGCTTGCGCTTGCCCTGACGGTTGATCGTGTTGACAGCCTCGACCTTGACCGAGAAGACCGCCTCGACGGCCTGCTTGATCTGGGTCTTGTTGGCGCCCGGCGACACGATGAACGTGTACTTGTTCTCGTCGAGAAGGCTGTAGCTCTTCTCGGAGATGACCGGCTTCACCAGGACGTCACGGGGGTCCGTGAACGTCTTGCTCGTAACGTCGCTCATCAGGCGGCGCTCCCTTCGAGCTCGCCCTCAGCGGCAACGGCCTTGGCGGACGCGGCCGGACCGGCCACGAAACGCTCGAAGGCGGCCTGGGTGAAGACCACATCGTCGGAGACGAGCACGTCGTAGGTGTTCAGCTGACCGGCGTCCAGGATGTGCACGTGCGGCAGGTTACGAGCGGACTTCAGGCCCAGCTCGTCCTCGCGCTCGACGACCAGGAGGACGTTCTTGCGCTCGGTGATCTTGCCGAACAGGCCCTTGGCGGCCTTGGTCGACGGCACCTCGGCCGCGACCACGTCGGTGACGACGTGGATGCGGTTGTGGCGGGCCCGGTCGGTGAGCGCACCGCGCAGAGCGGCGGCGATCATCTTCTTCGGGGTCCGCTGCGAGTAGTCGCGCGGCACGGGACCGTGCACGACGCCACCGCCGGCGAACTGCGGCGCACGGGTCGAGCCCTGACGGGCGCGGCCGGTGCCCTTCTGGCGGTACGGCTTCTTGCCGCCGCCGCGGACCTCGCCACGAGTCTTGGTCTTGTGGGTGCCCTGACGGGCCGCAGCGAGCTGCGCCACGACGACCTGGTGCATCAGCGGAACGCTGACCTTCGCGTCGAAGATCTCGGCCGGCAGCTCGAGGCTGCCGGTCTTGTCACCCGAGGGCGACAGGATGTCAATGGTGCTCATATCCTTCACAGCCCCTTCGCCGCGGTGCGGACGAGGACGAGGCCGCCGTTCGGGCCCGGGATCGCACCCTTGATCAGGAGCAGACCCTTCTCCGCGTCAACCGCGTGCACGGTCAGGTTCTGGGTGGTCACACGCTCGTGACCCATCCGGCCGGCCATCTTCAGGCCCTTGAACACGCGGCCCGGGGTGGCGCAGCCACCGATGGAACCGGGCGAACGGTGCTTGCGCTGCACGCCGTGACCGGCGCCGAGGCCCCGGAAGTTGTGGCGCTTCATGACACCGGCGAAGCCCTTGCCCTTGGAGGTGCCGGTCACGTCGACCTTGACACCCGCCTCGAACAGCTCGGCGGTGATCTCCTGGCCCAGGGTGTACTCGGACGCGTCCGAGGTACGCAGCTCGACCAGGTGGCGGCGCGGGGTGACACCGGCCTTGGCGAAGTGACCCGCGAGGGGCTTGTTCACCTTGCGGGGGTCGATCTCGCCGAAGCCGATCTGGACGGCGTCGTAGCCGGCCGGGCTGTCGGCGGTGTGGACCTGGGTCACGACATTGGGCCCAGCCTTGACGACGGTCACCGGGACGACCCGGTTGTTCTCGTCCCAGACCTGGGTCATGCCGAGCTTCTCGCCCAGGATGCCCTTAATCTGCTTAGCCATCTTCGGTGCGCCTCTCAGAGCTTGATCTCGATGTCGACGCCGGCCGGCAGGTCGAGACGCATGAGCGAGTCAACCGTCTTCGGCGTGGGGTCGAGGATGTCGATCAGACGCTTGTGAGTACGCATCTCGAAGTGCTCGCGCGAGTCCTTGTACTTGTGCGGCGAGCGGATGACGCAGTACACGTTCTTCTCAGTGGGCAGCGGCACCGGGCCCGCGACCTGCGCACCAGTACGGATCACCGTCTCGACGATCTTCTTCGCCGAAGAGTCGATGACCTCGTGGTCGTAGGCCTTGAGCCGGATGCGGATCTTCTGTCCCGCCATGGCTACTCAGTAGTCCTTTGTCCTTAGTCACTGCACGACAACCCTCCGACCCCCGCGCTCGGGCGTGTCGCACTCGCGCTTGCAAAAAACCAACGAATCACTTCGTCGGTTTAGAACTTTCGGGGTTGGGGGCGCCGGGTCGAGGCCCCGCTCACGCTTCCCGGAAGATTCCCGTACTTTCGCCCCGCAGCTGCCGTGGCGTAGAACTCACGCTTGACGGCCATCACGGGAACGACGAGTACATGGGACTCGCTTCCAGTCCTCCCGGCGGGAGGCGCGCAGCATCGGCACTCAACCGAGCAACTTGGACATACTGCCACATGGAGCAGCCCGGATGCCAATCGGGGCCGGTGAGGCGCTCCTCACCGGCCCCGATGGGGTGAACGCCCTGGTCAGTCCTTGCGCCAGAGCACCCAGCCGCGGTCCTTGTTGTACTTCGCGACGTGCCAGCCGGGCTTCGGATTCGGCCAGCTGGCCTCCGGCGGGGCGTCCTTGCCGGTGGCCGCCAGGAACGCGGTGGCCTTCTCCGGCGGGGCGTTGCCGCCCTTGACGTTGTCCGTCCAGACCCGGCCCCAGTAGACCTCGTAGGCCATCGCCATCCGGGTGTCCCAGTCGAGGTCCCAGTCCAGGACCACGTTGTCGCCCTTGCGCAGGCCCGCCTCCTTGGCCACGCCGACCGCCTGGTACTTGCGGAACTTGGCGTGCGGCTCGGAGACGTTGTCGGTGATGGCGATCGTCGCGTAGGCCGCGAACAGCGTCAGGCAGGCCACCACCGCGGCGACCACCCGGCGCCCGCCGGCCACCCGCAGCAGCAGGCAGGCGGCCAGCACCGCCAGCGCGCCGAAGCTCGTCCGGATCATGTGCAGGCCGTCCCAGGTCGAGGCCAGGAACATCGCGTCCGGCACCGTCCACGGGCTGATCCAGAGCTTGAGCGCGGCACCCGCGTACGCGCCGACCGACACCTGGATGACACCGATCACCACCGTGCCGACCAGCGCCATCCACAGCAGCGCACGGACCCCGGCCCGGAACAGCGCGGTCAGGCCGACCACCAGGAACAGCGGCACCAGCACCGCGCAGTACCGGGCGTACACCCAGTTGTCGGTCCGGTCGTTGTCCGCCAGGCCGGCCGCCGAGGCCAGCGCGGTGCCGAACAGCATCGCCACCATGGTGAAGGCCACCACCCGCTCGGCCACCGAGTACCGGCGCCGGAACACCACCACCACGCACAGCACGAGGGCGATCGCCCCGAAGCCGTACGTGGAGGTCATGAAGTACCACAGCTGCCCGAACGTGCGGGCGACGATCGTGCCGATGTACTTGCTGTCCTCGAGGTTCTCGAAGACCTTGTTGCCGACGTCGCTCGGCGGCACGTCCTTGAACCGGCTCTCGACGAAGCCGGCCAGCAGCTTGGCGCCCAGGTACGACACCCCGAGCGCGCCGACGCCGGCCAGCGAGGCGAGCCGCGGCGCCCAGCCGAGGACCAGCACCACGACCAGCACCAGCGCCGTCAGCGCCACGACCACGCCGCCCCGGTCGTGGGTGGCCATCGTGTAGCCGGCCGCCAGGCCCATCCCCGCCGCGTACAGCGCGCGGCGGCGCGCCGTGCCGGGCGAGAGCCAGCCGTGCATCGCGAGCACCCAGGCCAGCAGGAGCACCGGCAGCACGGTGTCCGACATGACGAACTGGGAGTAGAAGACCACCGGCGGCACCAGCGCCACGGCGGTGCCCACCAGGTACGCCTGCGGCCGGGACAGGCCCAGCCGGCGCGCCGCCACCACGGCCAGCGGGAACACCAGCGCGTTGAGCACCGCGTTGATGCCCATCACCAGGTGGTACGCGGTGGCCGGGTTGTCGGCGATCCGCAGCGCCGGCGAGATCAGCAGCGGGTAACCGCCCGGGATCACCACGCCGACCGGCATCTCGGTGGTCGGCCGGCCGGCCAGCACCCGCGCTATCACCAGGTACGAGTCCTCGTCGGCGTGCACCGACGGGAAGTAGTTGTGGATCGACAGCACCAGGCGGAACGCCACCTGCGCGCCGTACCCGAGCAGCAGGGCCGCCGGCCAGAACCAGCGGTGGGCGGCGAGCGCCCGCAGCCGGACCGGCACGACCGGGGCCGGGGTGCCGGACGCGCTCCCGTCGCCGCCCTCACCCCGGCGCGGCCCGTCGGACGTGTGGGCAGAGTCGATCAGCGGCTGCACCGAGACACTTCCCTACTTGTATGAGTTGACGATCTCGTCATGGCCGGTTCCGGACGGCGCGCCACGGGTCCTGCCACCACGCGTCGAAGCGCATCGGCAGTGTGCCACGCGGTGATCGGCCGGAGCCAACGCACTCCTCGCCCCTGGACGACAACGACCCGCCGGGGAACGGCGGTTCAGCCCGCGCTGATCCCCCGATCGAGGTGCTGGCAGAATCGCGGTGTCCGGCCACCGAAACCACACACCGCCCCCGCGTCCACGTGCTGCGGGAAGCAGAAGGACCGAACAGTGACGACGAGCGTCCAGCCCGCCCCCGCCTCGGGCAGGCATCAGGGCATACCGCCCAGCCAGAGGAGACGGGCAGCCGCTCTTCGCCTCCCCGCTGTCCTCTGGGCCGCGGAGATCCTGACCGCGGCCACGGCGGCGCTGTTCATGACCGGTCTGGCATGGACCGTCCACCTGAACCCCATGTCGAGGATCGGCCAGGTCAGCGGCCTCGCCGCGCTCCAGCTCCGGCTCCTGCTGCTCGTCGGCCTCGTCGTCCTGGTCCTGGTGCCGGCGATGCGCCGCTGGGCGGACCTCCCGGTGCGGTTCGCCGCCGCCGCGGTCGCGGGCCTGTCCTCCGGCGTCCTGGCCGCCGGCATCTCGCTCGCGCTGCGCGACACCAACTGGCCGCTGTACGCCCAGCACGGCGACTCCGGCAGCCTCCAGGCCTGGGTCGGCGCCCTGATGGACGGCAAGTCCCTCGACGGCGCCTACCCGCCGCTGTTCCCGCACATCGTCGCCTTCATCGCCGAGCACCTCACCCACGGCCAGGTGGGCTACGCGCTCAAGCTCGCCGACCTGGCGTTCACCGCGCTGCTGGGCCCGCTCGCCTACCTGTCCTGGCGCCTGCTGCTGCCCCCGCTCTGGGCGCTCGGGATCGGCGTCACCGCCGCCCTGCCGATGGCGCAGCCGTACAAGCCGTACACCACCTTCGTGCTCGTCGCCTTCCTCCCCGTGGTGGCGAAGCTGATGCAGCTCCTCCAGCGCGCCCCGGACCTCCCGCGCCGCACCGCCGCCGTCCGCGGCGCCGTGCTCGGCCTCGGGATCGGGCTGCTGTTCCTCCTCTACTCCGGCTGGTTCGTGTGGTCCGCTGCCGGAGTGGTGGTGCTCACCCTGGTGCTGCTGCTGCGCGCCCGCCGCACCGGCGGTACCCCCGGCCTGCTCAACGCCCTGTGCGCGATCGGCGCCGCCGCCGGGGTCTTCCTGGTCGTCGCCGGCCTCTACCTGGTCCGGCTGCTCGGGTCCGCCGGCAGCACCGTCGACCGCTACTGCTACTTCGACACCTACACCGAGCCCACCTACTTCGCGATGTGGCGCGACGACCTCCCCGGCACCGACGGCCAGAGCACCTGGCCGGTCCCCGGCGAGATCGGCGGGGTCGGCCTCTTCACGATCCTCCTGCTGGTCGGCCTGGGCGTGGCGCTGGCCCTCGGGATCGGCCGGGCCACCGTGCTGACCGCCGCCGCGTGCACGGCGAGCGCCCTGCTGATGCGCTACTGGTACGCCTCCCACATGGAGCGCGACCAGGCCGTCATGCTCTACCCGCGCACCAGCGCGCAGCTGCTCTACTGCCTGCTGGTCCTCGTCGGGCTGGCGTGCTACCTGATCGTCCGCCGCCGCCAGGGCGCCCCGGCGGCCCCCACCGCCGAGACGGCCGCGGAGACCGGACGCCGGCTCCCGCTGCGCCTCAACCCGCGCGGTGTGGCCATCGGCGCCATCTGCTCGCTGGGCCTGCTCTTCGGCATGGCCGGCTCCGCCACCGCCAGCAAGTACATGCCCGACCCGCACTGGGGCCCGGGCGCGCTGGCCTGGATCGCGCAGAGCACCGCCGACACCAAGGGGCACTGCTCGCGCTACGCGCCCAACGGCCAGTGCGACCAGCCGACGGACATCAGCAACCTGCTGGAGCCGGTGCCCGACACCGGGAAGCTCGCGTGCCCGAAGGTCAACCCGTACCCGCCGCGGCAGCCCGACCCGCTCGGCCCCTCGGGCGCGCCCTGGTAACCCGTGGCGAGGCGCCCGCGAACGGCACTGGGCCGGTAGTCCGAACTCGGACTACCGGCCCAGTGCCGTATCAGGACCTACGAGCGGTCAGTGCCGCTCTCCGCCGGTCAGCGCGTGGCGGACCAGGACCTTGGCGCCGTCCCGCTGGCCGCGCTTCAGCGCGCCCGGCAGCATGGTCAGCGCGTGCAGCCGGGACGCGCTGCGGAACCGGGCCGCACGGGCGGCCTTCGGCCAGCCGCGGGCGTCCATCCGCTCGGCCACCGCGTTGAAGTACCGCTCCGCCTCGGTGAACCGGGTGCCGGAGAAGGCCTGCACCGAGGACTCGCTGACGGCGTGCCGGCGGTACTGGAAGACGACGGTGGTGTTGTCCACCATCATCTGCTCGCCGCGCTCCAGCAGGTCGACGACCAGGGCCAGGTCCTGGATCACCGAGTACTCGTCACGGAAGTTGACCGCGCGCAGCGCCTCGCCCCGCCAGCAGATCGACGGGAAGTAGAGCCAGTTGCCGCGCAGCACGCTCGCGGCCAGCTCCTCGCCGCCCATCAGCCGCCGGCCCTTGACGGTCGGCGCGTAGATCTTCTCCTTGACGTTGTCCGCCAGGCCGGAACGGCTGACCTCGCCGTTGCCGTCGATGACCTCGACGCCCGGCTGCACCATGCCCAGGTCCGGGTTGGCCTTGAGGATCGACCGGACGGTCTCCAGGTAGTGCGGGTGCAGCAGGTCGTCGCAGCCCATGATGACCACGTGGTCGGCCTTGGACAGCTCCACGCACTTCTGGAAGTTCTTGGTGATGCCGAGGTTCTGCTCGTTGCGCAGGTAGCCCACCCGGTCGTCGCCGAGCGTGGCGAACCAGCCCGGGACGTCCGGCTCCTTGCCGTCGTCTATGACCGTCAGCCGGAAGTCCGGGTCGGTCTGCGCGAGGATGCTCCGCACGGCGGCCTGCATCAGCGCCACGTCGCCGTAGTACGGCAGCATGAACTCGAAGGTCGCCACGGGATCAGACCTTGCTGCGGTCGACCGGCGCCGAGACCGGCAGGTCCAGGTCGAAGCGCTCCTCGTTCAGGCGGGCGCCCTCGTTGATCGCCACGGTGCGCGCCAGATCGGTGAGCTTCTTCTCCAGCGAGCGGAAGCGCAGGAAGGTGTTCAGGGTCAGGAAGCCCATCGCCAGCACCATCCCGTACAGCACCAGGTCGGTGCCGCGGCCGACGCCGAGCTGGTGGGCCAGCCAGGTCACGTCGGTGGGACGCAGCACCGCGTAGATGTTCACGACCACGAAGACCGAGAACGCGATGCGCTTCCAGGCGCGGGTGTTGGCACGGTCCCAACGCCGGATGAACATGTAGGCGAGAGTGACCGAGCCGAGAATGAGAACCAGCTGGATCCAGAAGAATTTCATCGGCGGCTACGCTCCCGCAGCGAGATGTCGAAGATGATGTTGACGCCGTTGATCAGGGACTGACCCTTGGCGCGTGAGTAGTCGGTGTACAGGATGTCCACCGGGAGCTCGGCGACCCGGAGGTCCGAGCCGGCGAGGAAGCTGACGATCTCCGACGCGTGTGCCATGCCGTTCATGGTGATCCGCAGCCGGCCGGCGGCCTCGCGGTTCAGCACCCGCAGGCCGTTGTGGGAGTCGGTCAGCTTGAGCTTGCGGGCGGTCGGGCTGACGGTCGCCGCGGTGCGCAGGACGACCCGCTTGATCCACGGCACCTGCCCGTTCTGCTCGATGAAGCGCGAGCCGAGGACCACGTCCGTGTCGCCCTCCCGCAGCAGGGCGACCATCTTCTCGACGTCGGCGGTCTGGTGCTGACCGTCCGCGTCGAAGGTGGCGAAGTACTTGGCGCCCGGCTGGGCCAGGGCGTAGGCCAGGCCGGTCTGGAGGGCGGCGCCCTGACCGAGGTTGACCGGGTGGCGCACCAGGTGCGCGCCCGTCTCCATGATGTGCTTGGCCGAGTCGTCGCCGCTGCCGTCATCGACCACCACGATGTTCGGGAACGTCTTTCGCGCCCCCTCCACAACGTCGGCGATCACCTGGCCCTCGTTGTAGGCCGGGATCACCAGCCAAACATCGTCGTACTGGGACACGGAGGCTCCATGAATGGGGTCTGGCCCGCGCTGCTGCGCGGCGATCTGAAGATGAGGGGCGGACACGGTCATTCACCGGCCGTCCGGCTGCTCAGCACCGCGGCGTTCGGGTCCCCCGGCTGCTGGACGAGGCCGGCGGAATTCGTCGCCGAACGGGCGAAACTCTGCCTCAGCACCGCCAGCATACCGAGGACGGTGGCCACGGAACCCGCCGTGTACGCAAGGATCACGCGGGTGGACACCTCGCCCGGCAGGAAGGTCACCCCGGCGAGGACCGCGGTGCCGACCGCCCAGCAGAGCAGCTGAAGGTTGTGCCGCTTGAATACCATCAGCGCCTGGCCGAGCACCATCGCGAACATGTACGCCACGGTTCCGGCGGACAACCAGAAGAAGTCGAGGCAGCCGAGCACCGGCTTGGCGCCGAACAGCACCTGGATCAGCCACGGGCCGAGGGCGACCGCCGGGATCCCGCCGAGCACGCCGAGCACGCCCACCACGACGCCGATCTTCTTGAGCATCCCGGTGAAGGCCGCCCGGTCCCCGACCGCGATCGCGGCGGAGAGGCCGTTCAGCAGCGAGGCCTGGAGCGAACCGAAGACGAACAGCGGCACCCGGGCCAGCACCAGCGCGTTGAGCAGGGCGGCGATCAGCGCGGAGTCCGAGGGCGCGAGCAGCTTGGTGCTCACCACGGCCGCGTTCACCACGACCTGCGAGAGCAGCGTCGAGCAGATCAGCAGGCCCAGCCCGGAGCAGAGTTCGGACCAGCCGACCTGCTCGCCGGGCTTCACCGCGCGCAGCAGCGGCGGCAGCGTGGCGATCGTGGCGAGGATCGGCGCGACGGCCAGGATCAGGCTGAACGCGAGCGCCGAGTGCACCCCGGCCACGCCGCAGGCGAAGGCCAGGCCGATCCGCAGGCCGCCGTCCAGGCCGAGCTGGGTGCCGTACGCGCCGAAGCGGCCGAGGCCGGCCAGGACGCCACGGGTGAGGTAGCAGACGGCCATGCCGGTGAAGGCCCCGCCGAGCGCCAGCACCAGCGAGCGGTCGCCGTGGAACATCGACCGGGCGATCGGGCCGGAGGCGGCGCCGAGGACGATCAGGGTCGCCGCGAGGATCCCGCCGGTGAGCAGGGCCGCCCGGCGCAGGACCGGCGCGGCACCGTGGCCGAGCGCCGCGCGCGCCGCGACGATCCGGGTGAGCTCCTGCTCGATCGGGAAGAAGACGCCGATGCCGACGGACATCACGATCGTCCACAGCAGCGAGACGTTCGCCATGTCGTCGACGGACAGGCTGTGGCCCGCCACCCCGAGGTGGATGTAGGCGGCGGCACCCAGGACGACGGTGCCGCCGGCCACCGCCAGGGTTCCCGGCGGTAGCGCGGCAGTCACCTTCGTCAGTGCGTTCTTCACTGAGGTCTGTCGCTCTCGGTGGTCCGGGCCGTTGCGGCCAGTTCGGCGAAGACGGGCCGGGACAGCGCCTCGGCCAGCATGGCCCGCCACTCGGGCAGCGGCGCCAGTCCGGCGGCGGCCCAGCGGTCGTGGGCCAGCACGCTGAAGGCCGGGCGGGCGGCCGGGCGGACGAAGGCCTCCGACGTGGTCGGGCGGATCCGCTCCGGGTCCAGCCCGCTCAGCGCGTAGGTCTCGCCGGCCAGTCCGCACCAGGTGGTGCGGCCGCTCGCGGTGCCGTGGTAGACCCCGGCCGGGGCCTGCCCGGCGAGCGCGGCCCGGCCGAGCTCGACCAGGCGGCCGGCCAGCGCGTACGACCAGGTCGGCTGGCCGTGCTGGTCGTCCACCACGTCCAGGGTGTCCCGCTGGGCGGCGAGCTTGAGCATGGTGGCCACGAAGTTCGGGCCGTGCTCGCCGTACAGCCAGGCGGTGCGCACGATGTAGCCGTGCTCGGGGAGCAGTTCGGCGACCGCCTGCTCCCCCACCAGCTTGCTGCGGCCGTACGCGTTCACCGGAGCGGTCGGGGCGTCCTCCGGGCAGGGCTCCGTGGCGTCGCCCGGCAGGACGTAGTCGGTGGAGACGTGCAGCAGCCGCGCGCCGGTCCTGGCGCAGGCCGCGGCCAGGTGGCGCACGCCGGTGCCGTTGACGGCGGTGGCGGCTGCCTCCTCGGTCTCCGCACCGTCGACGTTCGTCCACGCGGCGCAGTTGACCACGATGTCGTGGCCCTCGACGGCGGCCAGGACGGCCGCCGCGTCGGTGATGTCGAGGTCCGCCCGGCGCAGCGCGGTGATCTCGGCGGTCCCGTCGGCGCCCAGCACCGACAGCAGGTCCTGCCCGAGCATCCCGGCCGCGCCGGTGACCAGCCAGCGCACGGGCGCGGCGGCGTTCGCGGTCACTTGGCCAGGGCCGCCTTCTGCTTCAGCGGCTCCCACCAGGCGCGGTTCTCGCGGTACCAGGCGATGGTCGCGGCGAGGCCGTCCTCGAAGCGGACCTGCGGCTCGTAGCCGAGCTCCTCGCGGATCTTGCTGATGTCGATCGAGTAGCGGAGGTCGTGGCCCTTGCGGTCCGCGACGTGCTCGACCATGTCCCAGCCGGCGCCGGCGGCCTCCAGCAGCAGGCCGGTCAGCTCCTTGTTGGTCGCCTCGGTGCCGCCGCCGATGTTGTAGACCTCGCCGGCGCGGCCGCCGCGCATGACCAGCTCGATGCCCCGGCAGTGGTCCGAGACGTGCAGCCAGTCGCGGACGTTGCCACCGTCGCCGTACAGCGGCACCTTCTTGCCGTCGATCAGGTTGGTGGTGAACAGCGGGATGACCTTCTCCGGGAACTGGTAGTGCCCGTAGTTGTTGGAGCAGCGGGTCACCACGACGTCCATGCCGTGGGTGCGGTGGTAGGCCAGCGCCAGCAGGTCGGAGGAGGCCTTGGAGGCCGAGTACGGGGAGTTCGGCTCCAGCGGCCAGGTCTCGGTCCAGGAGCCCTCGTTGATCGAGCCGTACACCTCGTCGGTGGAGATGTGGACGAAGCGGCCGACGCCGTGCTTGCGGGCCGCGTCGAGCAGCACCTGGGTGCCGACGACGTTGGTCAGCACGAACGGGCCCGCGCCGGCGATCGAACGGTCCACGTGGGACTCGGCGGCGAAGTGCACCACCACGTCGTGCCCAGGCATGACCTGGTCGACGGCGTCCGTGTCGCAGATGTCGCCCTGGACGAAGGTGTAGCCCTTGTGGTCGGCCACCGGAGCGAGGTTCTCCAGGACGCCCGAGTAGGTGAGCTTGTCAAAGACCGTGATCCGGGCATTCTCGTCAGCCCCGAGGAGCTGACGGACGAACTCCGAACCGATGAATCCGGCGCCGCCGGTCACGAGGATGCGCATAATGCGCGTAGTCTACCGCCGCCCGAACGCCCTCCCGACCCGGCCCCTCCCGCGTTCACCGATCTCGAATAGGGTGCACCCATGCGTGGAATCCTCCTGGCCGGCGGCACCGGCTCGCGGCTGTGGCCCCTGACCCGTGCGGTGTCGAAGCAGCTCCTCCCGGTCTTCGACAAGCCGATGATCTACTACCCCCTCTCGACCCTGGTGATGGCCGGGATAAGCGAAATCCTGATCATCACCACCCCGAACGACCGGGACCAGTTCGAACGACTGCTGGGCGACGGTTCCCAGTTCGGCCTGAAGCTCCAGTACGCCGTCCAGGAGAAGCCCGAGGGCATCGCCCAGGCCTTCGTGCTCGGCGCGGACTTCATCGGCGACGAGCCGGTGGCCCTGATCCTCGGCGACAACATCTTCCACGGCACCGGCCTGGGCACCGCGCTCACCGAGCACTCCGACATCAAGGGCGGCCGGGTCTTCGCGTACCCCGTGGCCGACCCGACCGCGTACGGCGTGGTCGAGTTCGACGGGACCGGCCAGGTCATCTCCATCGAGGAGAAGCCGACCGAGCCCAAGTCCCGTTACGCCGTCCCCGGCCTGTACTTCTACGACAACCGGGTCGTCGAGATCGCCCGCACGCTGGAGCCGAGCGCCCGCGGCGAGCTGGAGATCACCGCCGTCAACGACGCCTACCTGCGCACCGGCGACCTGCACGTGACGATCCTCGACCGCGGCACCGCCTGGCTGGACACCGGCACGTTCGTGTCGATGGTCCAGGCCTCGGAGTTCGTCCGGGTCATCGAGGAGCGCCAGGGCTTCAAGATCGGCTGCATCGAGGAGGCCGTCTGGCGGGCCGGGCTGATCGACGACGCCCAGCTGCGCGAGCTCGCCGAGCCGCTGCTGAAGAGCGGCTACGGCCAGTACCTGCTGGGCCTGCTCGAAGAGGCGGCCGCCAAGTGAAGTTCCGTGAGCTCTCCATCGAGGGCGCCTTCGAGATCACCCCTCAGGTGCACGGCGACGCCCGCGGCCACTTCACCGAGTGGTACCGCTTCGACCGCCTCGCCGAGGTCGTCGGCCACCCGCTGAACCTGGCCCAGGCCAACCTGTCGCTCTCCGCCAAGGACGTCGTCCGCGGCATCCACTTCGCCGACGTCCCGCCCGGCCAGGCCAAGTACGTGGCCTGCACCCGCGGCGCGGTGCTGGACGTCATCGTCGACCTGCGGGTCGGCTCGCCGAACTTCGGCAAGTGGGAGTTCGTCCGGCTGGACGACACCGAGCGCAAGGCCGTCTACATCCCCGAGGGCCTCGGCCACGGCTTCTGCGCCCTCACCGACGACGCCACGCTGACCTACCTCTGCTCGGCGACGTACAACCCGACCGGCGAGCACGGCGTGCACCCGCTGGACCCGGATCTCGGCATCGAGTGGCCGACCGACGCCCCGCAGCTCTCGGCCCGCGACGCGGTGGCGCCCTCCCTCGCGGAGGCGCTCGCCGACGGCCTGCTGCCGGACTACCAGGCCTGCAAGGCCTACACGGACTCGCTGAAGCAGCAGTAGCGCAGCCCGGCCCACACGGAGGGGGGGGGGGGGCCCGCGCCCGCCCCCCCCCCCCCCCCGCGGGGGGTTATAAAAAAGAAACGGCCCCGCAACCCAAAAAAAAACTGCTTTGGGGGGGGTGGTG
>NZ_JBHXEM010000004.1:66011-116040 GCF_042724755.1 Kitasatospora sp. NPDC127067
GCCGCACTCCAAGGCCTGCACGCCCAACCCGGACTGCCTTAAGCAGCTGTAGCGCAGCCCGGCCCACACGGTGGGGGCGCGTGCCACGGCACGCGCCCCCTCCGTCGTCGTCTCCCCCGCGCCGGCTCAGGGCGTCCGGAAGACCCACACCTTGGCCAGCACGAACCGGACCACCGTGGCGAGGCCGTTGGCCACCACCAGCCCGGCCACCTCGACCGTCCGGGAGGCGTGCGGCACCGCCACGTCCAGCAGCGCCAGGGCGCCGCTGGACAGGCCCAGCCCGATCAGGAACGCGACCGCGCCCTGTAGTTGGTGGCGCACCGCGCCGTCCGAGCCGGTGATGCCGAAGGTGAAGCGGCGGTTGGCCGCGGTGTTGGCCACCGCGCTGACCGCCAGCGCGATCAGGTTGGCCACCTGCGGCGAGGTCACCAGCCGCAGCAGCACGAACAGCGCCAGGCAGAAGACGGTGCTCAGCACCCCGATCACCAGGAAGGACGGCAGCAGCCGACGGACCGGCCGGGGTGCCTCGGCGGGCTCCTCGCGCTCGTCCCGGGCCGTGGGGAGGCTCTCGTTCACGCGCCCGCACCGTACCGGTCCGGCTCCTCGGCCGAGTCGTAGCCGACGAAGTACGCGGGCCGCGCCTGGACCGCCGAGTAGATCCGGCCGACGTACTCGCCCAGCAGGCCGACGCAGACCAGCTGCACGGCGCCGATGAAGAGCATCCCTATGAACAGCGAGGACCAGCCGGGCACGGTGGAGCCGACGGCGTACGCGATCGTGGTGTAGAGCGCCAGCAGGATGCAGACCAGGAAGCTGAACAGCCCGAGCCAGGTGGCCAGTCGCAGCGGGGCGGCGGAGAAGTTGGTGACGCTGTCGAACGCGAGCCGGACCATCTTGGACAGCGGGTAGTGGCTGCTCCCCGCGATCCGCTCCTCGCGCACGTAGACCACCTCGCCGCTGGGGAAGCCCAGCCAGGGCACCAGCAGCCGGTAGACCGGCTGGTGCTCGGGCATCGCCTTGAGCGCGTCCACGGCCGCCCGGCTGAGCAGCCGGAAGTCGCCGGCCTGGTTGGGCATCCGCTTGCCGACCAGTCGGCGCATCAGCCGGTAGTACCCGCCGGCGGTGTGCCGCTTGAAGAAGGTGTCGGTGCCGCGGTCGCCGCGCACGCCGTAGACGATGTCCAGGTTCTGCTCGCGGGCGAGCGCCAGCATCTCGGGGATCTTCTCCGGCGGGTCCTGGAGGTCGGCGTCGATGGAGACCACGTAGTCGCCGAAGGCGCGGTGGAGGCCGGCGGTGAGGGCGGCCTGGTGCCCGGAGTTGCGGGCGAAGCGGACGATGCGGAACTCCGGCCAGTCCTGGCGGATCTTCTGCATCAGCACCGGGGTGACATCGGTGCTGCCGTCGTCGACGCCGACCACCTCGTAGCTCACGTCGAGCCCGTCGAGGATCGGCCGCAGCCGTTCGACGGTCAGCGGGAGCGCCTCCTGCTCGTTGTAGATAGGCATCACGACCGACAACAGCGGTGCCGTTGACATGCGTTGGTCCCACTTTCCACGACGGCCGGGCTGGATGTCGCCCGACCTTAACAGTCTGCGATGAGCGGCCGGTGAAGGGCGGCGCGCTCCGGTGAACCGCTGATGAGACGCCGAAGGGCCCCGCGCACCGTGCGGTGCGCGGGGCCCTTCGGACTGAGCCTGTACGAGGCAGGCAGATCAGACCATCAGATTACTTGATGATCTTGGTGACCTGGCCGGCGCCGACGGTGCGGCCACCCTCACGGATGGCGAACTTCAGGCCCTCCTCCATGGCGATCGGCTGGATCAGCGCGACGGTCATGGCGGTGTTGTCGCCCGGCATGACCATCTCGGTGCCCTCGGGGAGGGTCACGACGCCGGTCACGTCCGTGGTACGGAAGTAGAACTGCGGGCGGTAGTTGTTGAAGAACGGGGTGTGGCGGCCACCCTCGTCCTTCGACAGGATGTAGGACTGGGCCTCGAAGTCGGTGTGCGGGGTAACCGAACCCGGCTTGATGATGACCTGGCCGCGCTCGACGTCCTCGCGCTTGATGCCACGGAGCAGCAGGCCGACGTTCTCACCGGCCTGGCCCTCGTCGAGCAGCTTGCGGAACATCTCGATGCCGGTGACCGTGGTGGTGGTCTTGGTCTCCTTGATGCCGATGATGTCGACAGTCTCGTTGACCTTGAGGATGCCACGCTCGATACGGCCGGTGACGACGGTGCCACGACCGGTGATCGTGAAGACGTCCTCGATCGGCATCAGGAACGGCTGGTCCACGGCGCGGGCCGGGGTCGGGATGGCCTCGTCGACCGCGTGCATCAGGCCGAGGAGCTTCTCGCCCCACTCCTTGTCGCCCTCCAGCGCCTTCAGCGCGGAGACGCGGACGACCGGCAGGTCGTCGCCCGGGAACTCGTACTCGGAGAGCAGCTCGCGGACCTCGAGCTCGACGAGCTCCAGGATCTCCTCGTCGTCCACCATGTCGGCCTTGTTCAGGGCGACGACGATGTACGGAACGCCGACCTGGCGGGCCAGGAGGACGTGCTCCTTGGTCTGCGGCATCGGGCCGTCGGTGGCGGCGACCACGAGGATGGCGCCGTCCATCTGGGCAGCACCGGTGATCATGTTCTTGATGTAGTCGGCGTGACCCGGGCAGTCGACGTGGGCGTAGTGGCGCGCCTCGGTCTGGTACTCGACGTGCGCGATGGAGATGGTGATACCGCGCTGCCGCTCCTCCGGCGCCTTGTCGATCTGGTCGAACGGCGTGAAGGGGTTGATCTCCGGGTACGCGTCGTGCAGCACCTTGGTGATGGCCGCGGTCAGCGTGGTCTTACCGTGGTCGATGTGACCGATGGTGCCGATGTTGACGTGGGGCTTCGTCCGCTCGAACTTCGCCTTCGCCACTGAGTCCTCCTGAGGACAGTTCCTGTACGCCGTGCTGACGCCAGTTGGTCTTTGATCGGTTTTGGTGCGGGTTGTCCGGAGGACATCCCGTGCCGTCCCGCTGGTGGGGGGGCCGGAGGCTCCCGGGAGGATCCGACCGGATCCTCCCGGGTTGCCTCCGAATAGCCTAAGGCTTCGCTATCGTCCCGATTATCGGGACGTCACTCGCCCTTGGCCTTGGCGATGATGTCGTCCGCCACGTTCTTCGGAACCTCGGCGTACGAGTCGAACTGCATCGAGTAGCTCGCGCGACCAGAGGTCTTGCTGCGCAGGTCACCGACGTAGCCGAACATCTCGGAGAGGGGCACCAGCGCCGTGACGACGCGGGCACCGTGACGCTCGTCCATGGACCGGATCTGGCCACGGCGAGAGTTGATGTCGCCGATCACGTCGCCCATGTAGTCCTCGGGCGTGGTGACCTCGACGGCCATCATCGGCTCGAGGAGGACCGGCTTGGCCTTCCGCGCGCCTTCCTTGAACGCCATCGAACCGGCGATCTTGAACGCGAGCTCGGAGGAGTCGACGTCGTGCGCCTGACCGTCGAGCAGGCTCACGCGGACACCCTGCAGCGGGTAGCCGGCGAGGATGCCGAACTCCATGGCCTCCTGGCAACCGGCGTCGACCGACGGGATGTACTCGCGCGGAACACGGCCACCGGTGACCTTGTTGACGAACTCGTAGCCCTCGGCCTGCTCGAGCGGCTCGATCGCGATCTGCACCTTGGCGAACTGACCGGAACCACCGGTCTGCTTCTTGTGGGTGTAGTCGATGCGCTCGACCGCCTGGCGGATGGTCTCGCGGTACGCGACCTGCGGCTTGCCGACGTTGGCCTCGACCTTGAACTCACGGCGCATACGGTCGACCAGCACCTCGAGGTGCAGCTCGCCCATACCCGCGATGATGGTCTGGCCGGTCTCCTCGTCCGTGTTGACCTGGAAGGACGGGTCCTCCTCGGCGAGACGCTGGATGGCAACACCCAGCTTCTCCTGGTCACCCTTGGACTTGGGCTCGATCGCGACGCGGATGACCGGGGCCGGGAAGTCCATGGACTCCAGGATGACCGGGTTCTTCTCGTCGGACAGCGTCTCACCGGTGGTGGTCTGCTTCAGGCCCATGACGGCGATGATGTCGCCGGCGCCCACCGAGTCGATCTCCTCACGCTTGTTCGCGTGCATGCGGTAGATCTTGCCGATGCGCTCCTTCTTGCCCTTGACGGCGTTCAGCACCGAGGTGCCGGACTCCAGGCGGCCCGAGTAGACCCGGACGAAGGTGAGCTTGCCGAGGTGCGGGTCCGACATGATCTTGAACGCGAGCGCGGCGAGCGGCTCGTCGTCCGAGGCCTTGCGGGAGATCTTGACCGTGTCGTCGCCGGGCTTGGTGCCCTCGATGGACTCGATGTCCAGCGGCGACGGCAGGTACTTGACGACCGCGTCGAGCAGGGGCTGAACGCCCTTGTTCTTGAAGGCGGTACCGCAGAAGATCGGGGTGAAGTCCGAGTTCAGGGTGCCCTTGCGGATCGCGTCCTGCAGCAGCTCGACCGGGATCTCCTCGCCCTCCAGGGCGAGCTCCATGATCTCGTCGCTGACGTTCGAGACCGTGTCGATGAGCGCCTCGCGGTACTCCTCGGCCTGCTCCTGCAGGTCGGCCGGGATGTCGACGACGTCGTACATCTCGCCCTTGGCGGCCTCGGCGGACCAGACCAGCGCCTTCATGCGGACCAGGTCGACAACGCCCTGGAAGTCCGACTCGGCACCGATCGGCAGCTGCATGACCAGCGGGGTGGCGCCGAGGCGGTCCACGATGGTCTTGACGCAGAAGAAGAAGTTCGCGCCCGTGCGGTCCAGCTTGTTGATGAAGCAGATGCGCGGGACGCCGTAGCGGTCAGCCTGCCGCCACACGGTCTCGGACTGGGGCTCGACACCGGCGACACCGTCGAACACCGTCACGGCACCGTCGAGGACGCGCAGCGAACGCTCCACCTCGACGGTGAAGTCGACGTGGCCCGGGGTGTCGATGATGTTGATGGTGTTGTCGACGTCGTCAACGGTCCAGTGACAGGTCGTCGCGGCCGACGTGATCGTGATGCCGCGCTCCTGCTCCTGCTCCATCCAGTCCATGGTGGCAGCGCCATCGTGGACCTCACCGATCTTGTACGAGACACCGGTGTAGAACAGGATCCGCTCGGTGGTGGTGGTCTTGCCCGCGTCGATGTGCGCCATGATCCCGATGTTGCGGACCCTGGCGAGGTCAAGGGAGGTTGCAGCCATGGTGGCTCGTTCTCTCTCTGTCTAGTGACGGGGTAGGGACTACCAGCGGTAGTGCGCGAAGGCCTTGTTGGACTCGGCCATCTTGTGGGTGTCCTCACGACGCTTCACGGAAGCGCCCAGGCCGTTGCTGGCGTCGAGGATCTCGTTCATCAGGCGCTCGGTCATGGTCTTCTCGCGACGGGCGCGGGAGTAACCGACCATCCAGCGCAGCGCCAGGGTGCTGGCGCGGCCCGGACGGACCTCGACCGGAACCTGGTAGGTCGCGCCACCGACACGGCGGGACTTGACCTCGAGGGCCGGCTTGACGTTCTCCAGCGCGCGCTTCAGCGTGACGACCGGGTCCGAGCCGGTCTTCTCACGGACGCCCTCGAGGGCGCCGTAGACGATCCGCTCGGCGGTGGAGCGCTTGCCGTGCAGCAGGATCTTGTTGACCAGCTGGGTGACGACCGGGGAGCCGTAAACCGGGTCGATGATGACCGGGCGCTTCGGGGCGGGGCCCTTACGAGGCATTCTTACTTCTCCTTCTTGGCGCCGTAGCGGCTGCGGGCCTGCTTGCGGTTCTTGACACCCTGGGTGTCGAGCGAACCGCGGATGATCTTGTAGCGGACACCAGGAAGGTCCTTCACACGACCACCGCGCACCAGCACGATGGAGTGCTCCTGCAGGTTGTGGCCCTCGCCCGGGATGTAAGCGGTGACCTCGATCCCGCTGGTGAGGCGCACACGGGCGACCTTGCGGAGAGCCGAGTTCGGCTTCTTCGGGGTGGTCGTGTACACACGCGTGCAGACCCCACGGCGCTGCGGGGAACCCTTCAGCGCGGGAGTCTTGTTCTTCTCGACCTTGTCCTGCCGGCCCTTTCGGACCAGCTGCTGGATCGTAGGCACCGTTTCTCCGTTTTCTGTGTGCCAAGGCTTGGTGGAACTAACCTGCGATGTCTCCCTCGCACACGGCCCCGTGGTCGACCCACGCGGTCGGGTGTGTTGGGCTTGTTACGACACGGAATCCCATGGCTGCTGTACAGCGACGGCGCTCTACGCGCGGCGCGCTGGGAAGCGCTCCGGCTCGGCGCGGCGACCGGTGTGCATGCACGCACAAGGACCCGGGGACACCCCAGGCACAAGGTCAGAGCGTACCTAGCGCATCGGGCTCGGTCAAAACAAATGCAACGCCGCAGGTCGCGGGGCTTGCACCGAAAGCGGGCCGGGAACCGGGCCGGGGCGGGGCTCCCTACCACAACCGGGCAGCCCCCGCACCGCGACCCTACGCCTCCGCGTGGGCCCCGGCGAGCCGGGGCGGGTCCTGGCTGGCGCTGCCGCCGGCCGCCCCGGCCGACTGCGGCATCGGGCGCTCCCGGTTGTCCGACACCGCCGTGAACAGCCCCAGCGCGAGCGCGGCCAGCGTGTACACGGCCAGCCAGAGCATCCAGGTGCCGGGCGGGGACCAGTGGGCCGGGTTGATCAGCAGCGGGCCGGTGCTGCCGACGGTGTTGCGGCGCAGCGCCCAGAGGAAGGCCGCGGCGTTGACCAGGGACAGCGAGAAGCCGGCGATCACCAGCAGCCGGCGCCAGGCGAAGCCGCCCCAGGGCAGCCGCTCGTGGCAGATCGCGGCGCACAGGATCGGCAGTCCGACGGCGAACGGCAGCAGGTAGCGGCCCTGCCAGATCATGCCCAGCTGGCGCGCCTGCATGGCCTGTGCCGCTATCGGTATCACCACGATGCCGGCCATCACGCCGACGATCGCCAGGGCGTCGCGGAACCGGGCGTAGCAGAGCGCGAACATCGCCAGGGCGAGCGCCACACCGCACCAGACCAGCAGCGTCGCGGCCGGCGCCTCGGCGTCCAGCCAGCCGAAGTAGCCGATCATCTGCTTCATGTAGAGCAGGCCGAAGTCGAAGGTCTTCCGGGCCGCGGCGAGCGGGGTGAGGTCGCTCGGGGTGTTGATGATCGAGTTGTCCGGGTGGCTCGACGACCAGGCCAGGGCCGCGACGGCCCCCGCCGCCGCCAGGCCGCCCCAGAGCCAGGTCACCTTGCGGCGGAGCACTTCGCGCACCGCCCCCTTCTGGCCCAGCAGCAGCGCGAAGAACAGGGCCCCGGCGAACCAGATCAGGCCCAGCGGGCGGATGCTGATCAGCACCAGCGCGCCGATGCCCAACCGCGCCAGCCGGCGGTTCAGCAGGAGCGGGTCCGGGCTCATCAGCATCGGCAGCCCGGCGCTCCAGACCAGGATGCCCGCCGCGATCTCCGGACCGCTCGGGTTGACCACGCCGAACAGGAACAGCGCCATCGGCGTGGCCGCGGTGATCACGCCGAGCAGGGTGAAGGAGCGCCGCCGCCACTCCGCCGCCGAGACCACCGCGCTCGCCACCAGGGCGGAGCAGATCAGCGCCGACATCAGGCGCATCAGGTAGAAGGCCTTGGCCCCGTGGACCAGGAGGCTGGGCCAGCCCACCGCGAAGTAGTACGCCGGGTGGTAGCGGCCCGCCGCGGTGGTCACCAGGGTCTCCCCCGGACGGTCCACGAGCCGGGGCGCGCAGGAGGCCGGCTGCTCGGGCTTGAAGACGTAGCAGCTGTTGACGTCCTTGAGGTCCTGGTAGATGCGCGGGAGCTCGACCCCGGTCTCGGCGAACTGGCCCTCGATGCCGCCCACCAGGTGCGGGACCATGACCTCCCGTCCCTCGACCTGGCCTCGGGCGACGGCCGCCGCCCGGATCAGGTGTGCGTGCTCGTCCGGCGAGGCACCGGTCGGCGAAGCGAACGCCCAGGCCCCACTCAGTGCGAACAGGATCGCGAACGCCACGACCCACAGACGCCTCGGTGAGGAGACGAGCCGGTCGGCGAGGCTCTTGACGGCGGTGATCATCATCAGGATTGGGCCTTCGGGGTCAGTTCGGGCTCATGGGCGGGAACTGGTTACTTGATCATGCTGAGCCATGACTGGTCACCGGTCTTGGAGCACTGCCCACCCGGCGCGAACTTCGGGCAGGTGCCGTCGAGGTTCTGCATGGTGTGCGACACCCACGGCAGGATGCGGTAGGTGTCCTCCTTCGCCGGCATGTAGCGGTCCGCCATCGACGAGGAGACCGTACCGAACAGGAAGAGAAGAGCGAACAGCGTACCGATCACGGCCGCCTGCGGGCCCGGCAGGGCCGTTCCGGCGGTACCGGCGGCCTCCGCGGCCCGGCGGCGCTCGGCCAGCCGGAGCGAGACCAGGTGGGCGAGCAGGGCGCAGAGCAGCAGGCCGCAGTAGAGCAGCTGGTTGTTGGTCCGGGTGTAGAGCTGGACCGTCTGCGTCTCGTACATGTGCGAGGCGATGAACATCCGCATCACCCAGGCGCTCGCGAACATGCAGCTGATGGTGACGATCACCGGCTTGCGGATGCCCAGCCAGAGGGCCGCGCCCAGTGCGACGAACATCACCACCGCGAACAGGTCCATGCCGCCGAACTCGCCGGGGATCGGCCAGTCCCCCACCTTGCCCGGCATGTCCGTACGCCACATCAGGAAGTACGCCGGATCGGTGAAGTTGTCGAAGCGGAAGTTGGAGTCCTTGGTGTCCGGGGCCTCCGTCAGCATGGTCACCAGGTAGCTGCCGCAGACCAGCAGGAAGGCGGCCCCGGTGGTGCCGAGGTACGCCAGGCCCTTGCGCCGGTCTTCGTGCCAGGGGAAGTACATCAGCGCCGCGACCAGCACGCCGAGGGCGCTCCACAGGAACCAGCCGGAGTACGTGAGGAACATCAGGCCCAGCAACGCCCCGAAGCCGCCCGCCTTCAGCAGCAGCAGCCGCCAGCCGTCCGTCCCGCTCCGGCGCAGGTGCACCACCACGGCGACCAGCACGGGCACCAGGACCACCAGCACGGTCTGGCTGTACGGCTTGTAGGCGTCGATCAGGGCGAAGGCCGGCAGCACGCCGAAGGCCAGTGCGCGGACCGGGCTGAGCAGCATGCGCCACGAGAGGTAGACCAGCGGGCCGAACGCGGCGGCACCGAAGATCTGCAGGTCCTTGAAGGCGTACGCGGTGTTGCCGCCGCGGAACAGCTCCGCGTAGAAGCCCAGGGTGTAGAGCGGCGCCGGCGGGTAGACCGGCGAGCCCGAGGGCTGACCGTTCACCACCGCGTGGGCCCACTCGACGATGCGCTGGCTGTCGCCGTTCATGCCGAACATCGGCCAGGGCGTGCCGAGCAGCGCGATGACCGCGCCGGCCGCCACGAAGCCGCTGGCGAGACCGGCGATGGCGGCCGAGGAGAAACGGGACGCCAGGCCGAAGTGCCGGCCCGAGCGGAAGCGCATCGCGAGCACGACCGCGCCGAGCAGGAGGAAGCCGATGACCGCGAACCGCAGCTGCACCGCGGCGAGACCGCTCACCTGGGCGATCCGGTTCAGCGGGTCCATCTGGAAGCCGCGCGCCATCAGCGGGAGCACCAGGGCGGCCAGGAAGGAGACCACGGCCTCGCCCGCGAGCAGTGCCGGAGCCGACGTCCGGAGCCGGGCCACGGAGCGGCCCGCGGATCCACCGACCAGCGAACGCCCTCCGCTCGGCGGGATCCTGGAGGCCTCTTGGGCACTGACTGTCACTGGCACGGTCCTCAGCTCGTGGTCGCTCGCTCGGCCCGCCCGGCCCTTCGGCGTCGGCCGGTGACGGAGAACGTACTGCTTCCGGGTGCGCGGCGGCAGCCCCGGGCATCATAGGTCCTCCGTCTGAGGAAGGCCCCATCGGGAAGAACGGCCGACCGCCGTGGGATCACCCGACCGGGTGGGCCTCAGGCGAAGCCGAGGAGGATCATCAGGGTCCAGAACGCGCACCCCAGGTAGCCGATGACCAGGCCGAGGACGGCCGCCCAGTCGCCGTCCATGTTGCGGCGGCGGATCTCCGAGCGGGCGATGTGGCCGGTGATCACGGCGGGCGCGGAGAGGCCGACCAGACTGGCCACCAGGGAGACCACGGCGAGCACGTTGGTGGGGCGGGCCTGCACCGGCGGCGGGACGGCCATGAAGGTGGCCGGAACCGGCGTGGCGGCGGCGGCCGGCGGCGCCGTCATCGGCCCGGAGGGCAGGTCGGCCACCAGCACGGCCAGCTGACCGTAGGTCTGCGCCGCGGCCACGGCCTCGTGGCGCTGCTCGTACTCCTGGACGGAGAGCCGCCCCTCGGCGAACGCGGCCTTGAGCACGTCGAGCGTCCGGTCCCGGTCCGCGTGGCCCGCCCGCATCGCCGCCTGCGACGACACCGCGGGCGCGGGCACCGGCTGCCAGCCCCCCGCCGACCGCTTGCCGGGCGGATAGCCGGAACCGGGCTCGCCCCATGGTTGTACGGACATCCGCCACCTCCCGGTAGCGCGGCACCCCCGCGCACGTCACTGCTTCCTCATAGTGCAGGACGAACGGCCGAACTGAGTAGTTGCCAAATCGGCCCAGTAGCCGCCGAGAAGAGGATATTGGTCGGCGTGCCTCACCCGTTCGGCGGATGTGCTCAGGGGATGCTCAACTCGGGCGACAGCCTGTTCGAGCAGTGACAGGCTGAGCCCCGAGGGCTTCCACCAGCACGATGCCCACCACTCCACCACCACGAGCAGAGAAGGCCGCCATGCAGGCGTCAGCGCCGCCGTCCTCCGACCTCTCCGGGCCGGGAACCCCGTCCGCCGTCAGCATCCAGGGGCTCTGGAAGCACTTCGGCACCCAGGCCGCGGTGGCCGGGCTGAGTCTGGAACTGCCGGCCGGGGCGTTCATCGGCCTGGTCGGACCGAACGGTGCCGGCAAGACCACCACGCTGTCGATGGTCACCGGGCTGCTCCGGCCCGACCAGGGCACCGTCCTGGTGCACGGCACCGACGTGTGGGCGGACCCGGTCACGGTCAAGGCGCGGATCGGCATCCTGCCCGAGGGCCTGCGGATGTTCGAGCGGCTCAGCGGGCGCGAGCTGCTCCAGTACACCGGGCGGCTGCGCGGCCTGCCCGGCGCCGAGGTGGACCGGCGGGCCGAGGAGCTGCTGGCCGTCCTGGACCTCGGCCGCGACTCCGACAAGCTGGTCGCCGACTACTCCACCGGCATGCGCAAGAAGATCGGCCTGGCCGCGGCGCTGCTGCACAACCCGGACGTGCTGTTCCTGGACGAGCCCTTCGAGGGCGTCGACCCGGTCTCCGCCCAGACCATCCGCGGCGTGCTCAAGCGGTACGCGGCGGCCGGCTCCACGGTGGTCTTCTCCAGCCACGTGATGGAACTGGTCGAACAGCTCTGCGACTGGGTCGCCGTGGTCAACGCCGGCCAGGTGATCGCCCAGGGGCCGCTGGACGCCGTACGGGGCGGGCGCAGCCTGCACGAGGCCTTCCTGGACCTGATCGGCGTGCGCGAGGACGACGGGCAGGCGCTCGGCTGGCTCGGCGGCGGGCAGCCCGGGGGTGCCCTGTGACCGAGCGGAGCGAGGCCACGCGCACGGCCTCGGTGCCCGACGGGCGGACGGTGGTGCGCGCCCTGGTCGCGCTCAAGCTGCGGCTGCTGCGCAACGGGCTGCGGCGCAGCCCCGGCCGGACCACCGTCTACGTGATCGGCGGCGTCGCGGGCCTGGCCCTCGCGGCCGGCGTCGCCGTCGCCATGAGCGCGCTGAACGGGCGCTACGCGGGCTCCGGGGACGCCGGGGTGATGCTGCTCGGCGTGCTGGCCCTGGGCTGGGCCGCCCTGCCGCTGTTCCTCTTCTCCAGCGACGAGAGCGCCGACCCGACCCGGCTGACCATGCTGCCGCTGCGGCCCGGCCCGCTGCTGCGCGGCTCGCTGCTGGCCGCGCTGATCGGACCGGGGCCGCTGATCAGCCTGGTGCTGGTGACCGGCGCGGTGCTGGCCGGCGCGGCCGGCGGCGCCTCGGCCGCGGTCGCGGTGCCCGCCGTGCCGCTCGCGGTGCTCTGCCTGGTCACGCTCTCCCGGGCGGTCGCGGCGGGCAACGCCCGGATGCTCTCCAGTCGGCGCGGCAAGGACTTCGCGATCTTCGGCGGGCTGGCCTTCGCGCTCCTGGTGCAGGTCGCCAACGTCGGCTCGCAGAGCATCCTCGGCCGTCGGGGCGGACCGATCGACCTCACCCCGCTGAAGCCGATCGCCTCGGTGCTGCGCTGGATCCCGCCGATCAGCGCGGCGGACGCGCCGCGCACCGCCGGCGAGGGCCGGTACGGGCTCGCGCTGCTCCAGCTCGCCGCGGCCGCCGCGCTGCTGGCACTGCTGCTGCGCTGGTGGCGGCGGAGCCTGCAGGAGCTGATGGTCACCGCCGACTCCTCCACCCTGGAGGTGGCCCGGGGGGTGCAGAACTCGCGCGGCTGGCGCTTCCTGCCCCAGGGCCGCACCGGCGCGGTGATGCAGCGCCACCTGCGGTACGCCTGGCGCGAGCCGCGGGCCAAGGCCGCGCTGTTCACCAGCATCGGGATGACGCTGGTGATCTGCGTGCTGTCGATGGTCCAGGGCTGGGCGAGCGTCTACCTGCTGGCGATGACCGGGGTGTTCCTCGGGCTGCAGATGCTCAACCTGTTCGGCATGGACGGCTCGGCGTTCTGGATGGTCGCCGCCACCCTGCGCACCCCGGCCGACGCCCGGTCCGAGCTGCGCGGCCGGGCGTACGCGGTGCTGTCGTACGCCGTCCCGGTGACGGTGGTGCTGGGGCTGGTGCTGGCGGCCGTCACCGGCCGGTGGGGCGAGCTGGCGTCCGCGCTCGGCCTGGCGCTGACCCTCCTCGGCTGCGGGATCGCGCTGGGCTCGATGTTCAGCGTGCTGGCGCCCTACACCATGCCGGCCGACAGCAACCCGATGCGCAACGCCGCCCCCGGACAGGGCGGGCTGATCCTGCTCAACCAGTTCGGCTCGATGCTCGGCGTCACGGTGCTGGCACTGCCGGTCGGCGGCTACCTCGCCTGGGCGCTGGTCTCGGACGGGCCGAGCTGGCCGGTGCTGCTGATCGGCCCGCTGTACGGCGCCCTGGTCGCGACGCTGGGCGTGCGGATGGCCGCGGGCCGGCTGCTGGAGCGCACGCCGGAGATCCTGGCCAAGGCCATCGAGCGCTGAGCCGCGGGCCCCGCCGGCCCGAGCGCCGGACGGTCTTCGCCGCGGCTCCGGCATCATGGGCAGGAGGCCGGACCGTCGAGGAGAGCAGGGACACACCGTGGGCGAGCGCGCGCAGCAGGCCGGGACCGCCGGGCCGCTGCTGGAGCAGGCGGTGCGGTCGGTGCTGACGGCACCGGAGGACGCACTGGACCTCGCCCTGGACACCGGGGCCTCGCTGCTGGCCGCCTCGGCCGGGCAGTGGCCCGAGGTGAGCCGGGCGGTGCTCGGCCACGCGGACACCGCCGTCGGCCGCTGCTGGTCCGCCGGATGGCGGCCGGCCGACCTGGCCCGGGTGGTGCGGCGCGAGCTGCAGCCCGTCCACCTGGCCCTCGCGGTGGACCTGATCGCCGCCGAGGACCGCCGCCACCCCGCGGCCGGCCTGGACCGGCGCTGGCGGGAGCAGCTGCGCGAGCTGGAGGCCGAGGTGTGGTGGTCCGGCGACGAGGAGTACCTCGGCGCCTTCGCCCACCGGCACCGGCTGGACCGCTTCGCGCTCGCCACCGCCGTCCTGGAGCTGCTGCGCACCTGGGGCCGGCTGCCGCCGATCGCCCCGGTGGGGCCCGCCCCCGGGCAGGCCGTCCGGGGGCGGCACTCGGCGCCGGTGACCGGCGAGCCGCGGATGCTGGCGCGGATCCGGGCGCTGCTGGCCAAGGCCGAGTCCACCGAGTACCCGGAGGAGGCCGAGGCGCTGACCGCCAAGGCCCAGCAGCTGATGGCCCAGCACAGCATCGACGACGCGCTGCTGGCCGCGGCCGGCGCCGACCGCGACACCCCGGCGGCACTGCGGATCGGGGTGGACAACCCGTACGAGGGTCCCAAGACGATGCTGCTGGACGCGGTCGCGGCGGCCAACCGGTGTCGGGTGGTGTGGGCGAAGGAGTTCGGCTTCTGCACCGTGGTCGGCTTCGACGGCGACCTGGACGGCGTCGAGCTGCTCTACACCTCGCTGCTGGTGCAGGCCACCCACGCGCTCAACAAGGCCGGCTCCCGCAAGGACTCGCGCAGCAAGGCGTTCCGGCAGTCCTTCCTGGTCGCGTACGCGGCGCGGATCCGCGAGCGGCTGACCGCCGCGACCGAGCGCGCCACCAGCGCCGCCGCGGCCGGCCGGCACCTGCGCGAGGACGGCACCGAGGAGCAGCTGCTGCCGGACGAGCGGCTGCTGCCCGCGCTCGCCGCCCGCTCCGAGGCGGTGGACGAGCAGGTCGACCGGCTGTTCCCGAAGCTGGTCTCGCAGCGGGTGCGGGTCAGCGACGGCGTGGGCTGGGCGGCCGGACGCGCCGCCGCCGACCGGGCCGCGCTGCACGGACGCGCCGGTGCGATCCGGCGGTAGGGCCCGTCCCGCCGATCATTCCCCGGGGACCTGATAGAACGTAGTCCGCCACGAACGAAGGGGGACGCGACGTGACGGATCCGGCGGCGGAGTCGGGGTACCGGGACCGGGTGCGCGGAGCGCTGCTCGGCGGAGCGATCGGCGATGCGCTGGGCTGGCCGGTGGAGTTCCAGCAACTCCACCAGATCCGGGACCGGTTCGGGCCGCAGGGCGTGACCACGCTGCCGGCCGGGCCCGAGCCGGTCGAGGTCACCGACGACACCCAGATGACGCTGTTCACCGCCGAGGGCCTGATCCGCGGCTTCGTCCGCGGCTGGACGGGCGGCGGCGGCTCGGTGCCGGAGGCCGTCCACGGCGCCTACCGGCGCTGGCTGCGGACCCAGTACCAGGGCGCACCGGACACCGAGCCGCAGCCCCGCCCGTACGACGGCTGGCTGCTGAGCCGGCCCTTCCTGTACGCGCGGCGGGCGCCCGGCAACGCCTGCCTGAGCGGGGTGGCCGAGCATCCGGTGTTCGAGGCGCCGTCCGCGATCGGGCTGCTGGGGCCGATCAACCCGGGTTCCAAGGGCTGCGGCACGGTGATGCGCTCGGCGCCGTTCGGGCTGGCCCGGCTCGGTGTCGAGCAGTCCTTCGGGCTGGCGGTGCAGTGCGCCCAGCTCACCCACGGACACCCGACCGGCTACCTCGCGGCCGGCGCCTTCGCGGCCCTGGTCGAGCGGCTCGCGGACGGCACCGAGCCGTGGGCGGCGGTCGGCGAGACGGTGGAGCAGATCCGCGAACTGCCGAGTTCCAAGGAGACCGTCCAGGCGCTGGCCCGAGCGGTGCGGCTGGCCCAGGAGGCCGAGCCGGCCGCGGAGACGGTGGAGCGGGTCGGGCTCGGCTGGACCGCCGAGGAGTGCCTGGCCATCGCGGTGTACTCGCTGCTGGCGGCCACTCTGGACCCCGACCCGGTGCGCACCGCGCTGCTGCTGTCGGTGAACCACTCGGGGGACAGCGACTCGACCGGCGCGGTCTGCGGCAACCTGGTCGGGGCCGCGTACGGCGCCGCGGCACTGCCCCCCGAGTGGGCCGGGGCGGTCGAGGGCCGGGCCGAGCTGCGGCAGGTCGCCGACGACCTGCTGGTGCTGTTCGGCAGCCGCGACCCGCTGCACCCCGGGCTCGGCGGGCGCTACCCCGCCTGGTGACCACCCGGCCCGGTGACTACCCCGCCTGCGGGTCGGTGACCTGGCCGAGGAACAGCGGCGCGCCGCCCCGGGCGTCCCGGATCAGGAACAGGAACGGCCGGTCGATGTGCACCTGGACCGGCCGTTCGACGTTCGGCGCCGCCATCACCTCCATCCCGACACCGCTGCCGGCCGCCGCGACCGTGCCGTCCTCGCCGACCTCGATCGTGGCCTTCTGCACCACCGTGCCGACGGCCAGCGGGTCCTTGGCGATGCCGCCGAAGTCGGCCGCGTCGAAGGCCGCCCGCACACCGAGCGAGCGCAGCGCGGGGGTGAGCTCCTTCGAGGTGCCGAAGTGGAAGCGCGGCAGCCGGAGGTCGACCGGCCGCTCGGCGAGGGCCCCGAGGACGCGGTCGAGCTGGGGCTGGTCCAGGCCCTTGGCGAACGCGGCGAAGCCGCCCTGCGCGGGGACGATCAGGTCCATCACCAGCCCGCCCTCCGCGTAGGGCAGTTCGACGGCCTGCCAGGGCTCGCCGACGATCCCGCCGGAGCCGTCGGCGTACTTGAACTCCCCGGTCTGCCCCATCGTGGGGACGGCCGGGGCGGAGCCGTCGAGCTTGTGGAACGGGCGGTCGGCGGTGAGCAAGGGCTTGAAGGCGGAGGCCCACTTCGCCTTGAGGTACAGCGCGTCGGTGAGCACCAGCCGGGTGCTCGACGTGATCCCGTTCGAGCCGAACAGCTCCTTGATCCGGCCGTCGGTGGCCTTCTCCACGGCCGCGTTGACGGTCTTGCGGGCCCCGTCCGGGTCCTTGGCGAAGTCGGCCTGGTGGACCCCGGCGTCGAAGGCGGCGGCGAGGGTGGCGAGGTAGTCCGGCTCGACGGCCAGGCCCTGCTGGGTCCAGACGTCGTCGCTGCGGCGCAGGGTCAGCTTGTCGGTGGCCGGGACCGGCCGGTTCAGCGCGCCGGTGGCGAGCGCGTACTGCCGCGGGTCGAGCCCGGTGTGCAGGGCCTCGGCCAGTTCCCCGGCGGTGGCGCCGCGGGCTCCGGGCAGCAGCATGGCGAGCAGGGTGGCCAGGCCGGACGGGGAGACCACGAGGTTGCTCCCGGCGGCGTCCGGCTCGCTGGTCAGGGCGTGCAGCAGGTCCAGGCCGAAGGCGTCGGTGGCGCTCGCGGTGGCGGCCACCTGGGCCGGGTCGACGGCCGGCCGGCTCACGGGCGCGGACGCCCGGAGCTCCACGGGCGCGGCGGCCCCGGTGCTGCCGCAGCCGGCGAGCAGCGGCGTGGCGAGCGCGGCCGCGAGGAGCAGCGCCGCCGGGCGGCGGAGGGTGCGACGGGTTGCGGTGCTGCGGTTCGTCATGGCCCTTCGACGCGCCGCCCCGCCCACCGGTTCCGCCCGGCCGGCGTGCCCCGGATCAGTCCCAGAGCGCTCCGAACTCCAGCAGTTCGTCCCGGTGCTCGATCCGCTCCACCCAGTCGGCCGGCCAGGCCGCCTCGCCGTGGTGGGCGCCGGCGAAGGCGCCGGTCAGGCAGGCCAGCGAGTCGGAGTCGCCGCTGGAGCAGGCGGCCCGGCGGACGGCCGCCACCGGGTCGTCGGGCAGCAGCAGGAAGCAGAGCAGGCCGGTACCGAAGGCCTCCTCGGCGACCCAGCCCTCGCCGGTGGCCAGGCACGGGTCGGCCTCGACGTCGGGGGCGGCGAGCGCCGCGTCCAGCCGGTCGAGCACCTGGAGGCACTCGTCCCAGCCGCGGGCGATGACGGCCTGCGGGGAGGCCCCGTACCAGCGCGCGGCGAGGTCGCCGAGCCAGAACGCGTCGTACCGCTCGCGGCTCGCCAGCGCGTACGCCCGCAGCACCGCGGGCAGTGCGGCGGGCGGGACGCCCTCGGCGAGCTTGCGCACGGCGTACGCGGTGAGGTCACTGGCGGCGAGCGCGGTCGGGTGGCCGTGGGTGAGCGCGGACTGCAGCTGGGCGGCGCCGGAGAGCTGCCGGGCGTCCAGGTCGCGGATCAGCCCGACCGGGGCGACCCGCATGTTGGCGCCGCAGCCCTTGGAGCCGACGTCGCTGGCCTGCTGCCAGCGGTACTCGTCGTGGCTGAGCCGCTGGCAGGCCCGCAGGCAGGTCATGCCGGGGGCGCGGTTGTTCTGCGGGGAGCGCCACCAGTCGACGAACTCCTCGCGGACCGGCCGTTCCAGCCGCAGGGGCGTCAGGGTCCCGCGCGCCAGGGCGGTGCGCAGGCCGCGGGCGAGGGCGAGCGTCATCTGGGTGTCGTCGGTGACCAGCGCCTTCTTCGGCAGCGGGAGCCGCCGCCAGTCCGGATGGTCGGCGGCGATCCGCTCGATGTCCTGGAACTCGGTCGGCCGGCCCATCGCGTCGCCGATCGCCAGCCCCAGCAGTGCCCCCGTCGCCTTGCCCACGGCAGCTCCCCCCTCTTCCCGTCACACCTCGACCAACAGCTCCTTGAGCCCGCGGATCACGTAGCCCGGGTTCCACTCGGGCTCGCGGACCAGCCGCAGGCCCGGGGCCCGGCGCAGCAGCGTGCCGTAGGACTCGGTGAGCTCCAGTCTGGCGAGCGGGGCGCCCAGACAGAAGTGGATTCCGGCGCCGAAGGTGATGTGCGGGTTGTCGGTGCGGCCGAGGTCGAGGCGGTCCGGGTCGGCGAAGCGCTCGGGGTCGCGGTTGGCGGAGCCGAAGAGCAGGGCGATCTCGGCGCCGCGCGGGATGGTGACGCCGCGGACCTCGATGTCCTCCAGCACCCAGCGCTCGAACATCTGCAGCGGGGTGTCCCAGCGCATCAGCTCCTCGATCGCGGTGGGCAGCAGTGCGTCCACCGAGCCGCGCAGCCGGGCGAGCTCCCCGGGGTTGCGGAACAGCGCCCACCAGCCGTTGCCGGTGGTGTTGACGGTCGCCTCGTGGCCGGCGTTGAGCAGCAGCACGCAGGTGGAGATCATCTCCTGCTCGCTGAGCGCGTCGGAGCCCTCCTGGGCCTGGATGAGCGCGCTGATCAGGTCCGTCCCCGGGTTGCCCCGGCGCTCGCGGATCAGGGTGCGCAGGTAGTCGGAGAACTCGATGCTCGCGGTGACGGCCCGGCGGGCGGTCTCCTCGGTGGGGTTGAGCTCGAACATCCCGGTGATGTCGGCGGACCACGGCCGCAGCAGGTGGCGGTCGGCCTCCGGCACGCCGAGCATCTCGGCGATCACGGCGACCGGCAGCGGCTCGGCGACGGCGGAGATCAGGTCGCCGCCGCCGGCCGCGAGCAGCCCGTCGACCAGTTCGCCGGCCAGCCGCTGCACGGTGGGGCGCAGGCCCTCGACCATGCGCGGGGTGAAGGCCTTGGAGACCAGGCGGCGCAGCCGGGTGTGGTCGGGCGCCTCCAGGTCGAGCAGCCCGTGGTCGTTGAGGGTGTGGAAGGGCTCGTGCGCCGGGTCGGGCTCGGGGCGGCCGAACTCCTGGTGGCTGAAGCGGTGGGTGTAGGTGCGGCCGAGCCGCCGGTCGCGCAGCAGGGCGCTGACGTCCTCGTGGCCCGAGACGAGCCACTGGTTCGTGGGCTCGAAGTACGTCACCGGCGCGTGCTCGCGCAGTTCGGCGTACGCGTCGTACGGGTGGGCCACGAAGGCCGCCGACCAGGGGTCGAACTTCGCCGTCGTCGTCATCGGTCGATCACTCCAGGCCAGGAGGGGGGAAGCCGGAAAGATCATCGTACGCACGCGGTACATCCGGGAACATGACCCTTCCGGCGCCCGCTCAGGCCCGTTCCAGGACAAGTCGGCGCACCAGCTTCGGCAGCGCCTGCGAGATCGGCTCCCGGATCACCTCGGCCGCGGCCTCGTCGTAGGGCGTCGGCTCACCGTTCACGATGATCAGCTTCGCCCCGGTCCGCACCGCGTTGTACGGCAGCCCCGCCACCGGGAACACCTGGAGGCTGGTGCCGACCGCGATGAAGACGTCGCAGGCCCGGGCGACCGCGTCGGCCTGCCCGAGCACCTCCGGGTCCAGGTTCTCGCCGAACATCACGATGCGCGGCTTGAGGATCCCCCCGCACTCCCGGCACGCCGGGTCCGGCTCGCCCGCCCCGACCCGCTCCAGCGCGTCCGCCATCGAACCGACCACCCGGCAGCGCAGGCACTGCGTCTCCCGCACGTTGCCGTGCAGTTCGAGCACCTTGCGGGCGGTCAGCCCGGACCTCTGGTGCAGCCCGTCGATGTTCTGGGTGAGCACCCGCAGCGGCAGCCCGGAGCGCTCCAGGTCGACCAGCGCCCGGTGCCCGGCGTTCGGCTCGGCGCCCAGCGCGCCCGTCTCCAGCCGCATCCGCCAGGCCCGCCGCCGGACCTCCGGGTCCTCCAGGTACGGCCCGATGGTGACCAGCTCCTGCGCCGACGGGTCCTTCTGCCACAGCCCCTGCGGGCCGCGGTAGTCGGGGATGCCGGAGTCCGTCGAGATGCCCGCGCCGGTGAGCACGGCGATCAGGGGGCGCTTCGCGTTCATACCCCGGACCGTACGGCCCGCGGCCCACGACCGGCCACCGAAAATCCGGGGGGCGCCGGGCCGGGGCCCGCTTCGGGCCAGGACGCGCGTTTCAGGCCAGGGCGGCGCGCGGCACGGCGGCCGGGCGGGCCAGCGGGGCGAGCGCGAGCAGATAGCAGGCGGCGGCGAGCGGGACGAGGGCCAGGTCGACGCCCGAGGCCAGGGTGCCGAGCAGCGCCAGCACCGGGCTCCACCAGCGCAGCGCCCGGGAGCGGCCCGCCGCGGCGGCGGTCAGCAGCGCCAGCAGGCCGACGTAGAAGAGCAGCGGGCCGACCTGGTAGACGAGCGGCAGCACGCCCGGGACGTCCTGGACCCGGTCGAACAGCCGCGACTGCTCGGCCTTGTCCGCCGCCGCCAGCCCCACCACCAGGTCGATGCCGATCTGCGCCAGCGAGCAGAGCAGCCCCGCGAAGGCCGTCCCCAGCGCCGCCCCGGCCGCGGTCCGCCCGGCCGTGCCGCGCGGGGCGAGCCGCCGGTGCAGGGCGAGGAGGACGGGGGCGAACAGCAGCAGCCCGGCGAGCATCGCGGTGTGCCCCGCCGTCCAGCCGGGGCCGGGCGCCCGGGAGCCCGGCACCAGGCGGATGCCGCCGTAGAGGGCCATCAGGGCGGGGGCGCCGACGACGGCGTACGGCGTGAGGCCGCTGAGGCGGGTAGGGCGGGTGTTCCGGGCATCCAGGGCGGTGTTCATCCGATGGTCTCCAGCGGTGTGGTCCGTTCCGACACCGCAGAGCCTCCCGGCCGGGGCCCTCGTCCCGGATCCCCCGCACCGGCGAACCGGCCGCCTCCCCCGCACGGGGGAGCCCGTCAGGACTCCCCCGCCACCACCGCCCCGGCCTCGTACGCGAACACCACCGCGTGCACCCGGTCCCGCAGCCCGAGCTTGCTCAGCACATTGCTGACGTGCGTCTTCACCGTGTGCTCGCTGACCACCAGCTCGGCCGCGATCTCGGCGTTGGACAGCCCGCGCGCGATCAGCCGCAGCGTCTCCCGCTCGCGCAGGGTCAGCTGCTCCAGCAGCCGCGACGGCGGTCGCACCGCCCGCTCCGGCGCCCCCGGCCGACGGGCGGCGAACTCGCCGATCAACCGCCTGGTCACCGACGGCGCGAGCAGCGCCTCCCCCGAGGCGACCATCCGCACCCCGTGCGCCAGGTCGTCCCGCCGGACGTCCTTGAGCAGGAAGCCGCTGGCACCCGCGTACAGCGCGTCGAAGACGTAGTCGTCGATGTCGAAGGTGGTCAGCATGATCACCTTGGTCGACGGGAACTCGGCGCACACCCGGCGGGCCGCCTCCAGCCCGTCCATCACCGGCATCCGGACGTCCAGCAGCAGCACGTCCGGGCCGTGCGCGCGCACCGCCTCGATCGCCTCGGCACCGTCGCACGCCTCGGCCACCACCTCGATGTCCGGCTGCGCGTCCAGGATCATCCCGAACCCGGCCCGCACCAGCTCCTGGTCGTCCGCGACGACCACCCGGATCGGCGTCATTCGTCCACCCTCTCCACCACCCCGCCGGTGCCCAGCGGCAGCCGGGCCCTCACCAGGAAACCCCTGCCCTCCGGCCCCGGCCCGGCCTCGGCCCGCCCGCCGCAGGCCGCCGCCCGCTCCCGGATGCCGACCAGCCCGCGGCCGCCGGACCAGCCGACCACCGCACGGCCGGCCGCGGCCGGCACCCCGCGTCCGTTGTCCGAGACCACCACCTCCAGCACCTCCCCGGCCCGCCGCACCCGGACCGCGACCCGGTCCGCCCCGGCGTGCTTGACCGTGTTGGTCAGCGCCTCCTGCACGATCCGGTACGCCGCCGTCTCCACGTCGGCCGGCAGCGGACCCTCCTGCCCGGGAAGTTCGAGATCCACCCGCAGCCCCGCCGCGCGCACCCGGTCGGCCACCCCGGCGAGTTCGGCCAGCCGGGGCTGCGGCGCCAGCTGCCGGCCCGCCTCCGGGTCCTTCAGCACCCCCAGCACGCGCCGCAGCTGGACCATCGCGTCCCGGCCCGCGTCGGCGATGGTGTCGAACGCGCGGACCGCCCGGTCCGGATCGCTGCGCACCACCACCGGCCCGGCCTCGGCCTGGATGACCATCAGCGAGACGGCGTGGGCCAGGATGTCGTGCATCTCCCGGGCGATCCGGGCCCGCTCCTCCGCCACCGCCCGGGCCGCGTCGCTCGCCGCCCGTTCGCCGGCGTCCCGGGCCCGCTCCGCCTGCACCCGGGCCAGCTGCCGCTGGGCGCGCACCAGCGAGCCGAACACGAAGGTGCCGACAGAGGTGACCAGGCTGAACAGCGCGCCGTTCGGCGAGTGGGTGCCCAGCACGTTGCCGGCCACCACCACCGCCAGCACGCTCCACCGCACCCGCTCCGAGGACCGTTCCGCCACCGTGTAGAGGGCGACCACCCCGGACAGCGGTACCTGGGGGTTGGCCGAGTGCGCCACCACCGAGATCACCAGCGACGGCGCCGTCGCCAGCGCCAGCACCGTCAGCGGCCTCAGGCGCCGCCAGGGCAGCGGCAGCGCGGTCGCCACCGCGAGCAGGTGGATCCACCACGGGCGCACCGTGGTGTCCTGGGACACCGCCCAGAGCGCGACCCCGGCCGCCGCCACCGCCAGCAGCGAGTCCGGCAGGTACGGGCCGAACCCGTCCACCCGGCCGCGCAGGCGCACCGCACGCTCCACCCCGGTCCCTCCCCCGTAGCCGGGGACGCCGCCCCCGCGGAGGAGATCATGCCCTACCGGCAGCGCCTGCGGAACGCCCAGGTCAGACACCGCTGACCGTCACACCGCCGGTCTCCGCCCGGGCGCTGATGCTGCGCGCCGCGCCCGGCTGCGAGGGAATGCCCAGGTCCACCGCGCCGGCCGAGGCCCGGGCGTCCACCGCGTACGCCTCCCCGGCCGGCACCCGCAGCTGCACCCCGCCGTTGGTGGTGCTCGCCTCGACCTTCGACGGCGCCGCGGCGAAGTCGGCCCGCACCCCACCGTTCACCGTGGTCAGCCGCACCCGCGGGGCCCGCAGCCCGTCGGCCTCGACCCCGCCGTTGGTCACCTCGGCGTCCACCTCGCCGGCCAGCCCGGACAGCTTGACGCCGCCGTTGCCCTCCTTCACCCGCACCCTGGTCCCGGCGGGTACCCGCACGGTGTACCCGATCCCGCAGGAGCCGCAGTCGTACGTCAGCCTCAGCACGCCGTCCGTCACCTCGTGGGTGCTCTTCGGCGCGTCCCCCCGGTAGTCCTGCTTCTCGACCACGTGCACGGCGTCACCGCCCCCGTGCACCTCCACCCCGCCGTCGGCCCCCTCCACGACGAGCTCCCGGACCGGCCCCGCCACCCCGTAGCTCACCGTCCGGTGCTCCGAGTCGTCCCCGAACGGCAGGCAGGCCGACATCCCGACCAGTACCCCCGCCGTGATCGCCACCGCGCCCAGCACCCGCTTCATCCCCGGCTCCTTCGAAAGCCCGTCGACCGACACCGGGAACCCTCCCTCGGCGGCCGCCCCGACCGCCTCCCCCGCCGGAGCGGTTCCCGCCCCTCCCCCGTACGACGGAGCCGTCCGGCCCCGGGAATGCCGAAGGGCCCGGAGGCTTGATGCCTCCGGGCCCTTCCTTTGTAGCGGGGACAGGATTTGAACCTGCGACCTCTGGGTTATGAGCCCAGCGAGCTACCGAGCTGCTCCACCCCGCGTCGGTAAACATGACTCTACGCGACTTCGGCCGAATGACCTAATCGGCTTCCGTCCGCGCCCCGGGTGGCCCCGCCGACCGGCCTCCCCCACGCCCCCGGCGGCCCCCGGGAACGCCGCAGGGCGGCCACCCCGTGGGGTGACCGCCCTGCGATCGGTGCTGCGCGACTCAGCCGGTGTACGGGCCGTAGTCGTAGTCGTCCAGCGGAACCGCCTGGCCGGAGCCGGCGCCGAAGGGCGACAGGTCGTAGTCGTCGTAGCCGACGGCCGAGTACATCGCGGCCTTGGCCTCCTCGGTCGGCTCGACCCGGATGTTGCGGTAACGGGGCAGGCCCGTACCGGCCGGGATGAGCTTACCGAGGATGACGTTCTCCTTGAGACCCAGCAGCGGGTCCGACTTGGCGTGGATCGCCGCGTCGGTGAGGACCCGGGTCGTCTCCTGGAAGGAGGCGGCCGACAGCCAGGACTCGGTGGCCAGCGAGGCCTTGGTGATACCCATCAGCTGCGGACGGCCGGAGGCGGGGTGACCGCCCTCGGCGACGACGCGGCGGTTCTCCTGCTCGAAGCGGCCGCGCTCGACCAGCTCGCCGGGCAGCAGCTCGGCGTCGCCCGACTCGATGATCGTCACGCGGCGGAGCATCTGCCGGATGATGATCTCGATGTGCTTGTCGTGGATCGACACACCCTGCGAGTTGTAGACCTTCTGGACCTCGGCGACCAGGTGGACCTGGACGGCACGCTGGCCCATGATGCGCAGGACGTCGTGCGGGTTGGTGGCACCCATGGTCAGCTTCTGGCCGACCTCGACCGCCTCGCCCTCGCTGACGAGCAGCTTCACACGCTTCGAGACCGGGTAGGCGATCTCGTCGGTGCCGTCGTCCGGCGTGACGACCAGCTTGCGGGTCTTCTCGGTGTCCTCGATCCGGACCCGGCCCTGCGCCTCCGAGATCGGAGCCACACCCTTCGGGGTACGGGCCTCGAAGAGCTCGACGACACGCGGCAGACCCTGGGTGATGTCGTCACCGGCCACACCACCGGTGTGGAAGGTACGCATGGTCAGCTGGGTACCGGGCTCACCGATGGACTGGGCGGCGATGATGCCGACCGCCTCACCGATGTCGACCAGCTTGCCGGTGGCCAGCGAGCGCCCGTAGCACATGGCACAGGTGCCGACGGCCGACTCACAGGTCAGGATCGAGCGGGTCTTGACCTCGCCGATGCCGTGGCGGATCAGCTCGTCGATCAGGACGTCGCCGAGGTCGGTGTTGGCGGTGGCAAGGAGCTTGCCGTCCACCGTGATGTCCTCGGCGAGCATGCGGGCGTAGACGCTGGTCTCGACGTCGTCGGCCTTGCGCAGCACGCCGTCCGCACCCACGGAGCCGATCGCCAGCTTCAGGCCGCGCTCGGTGCCGCAGTCCTCCTCGCGAATGATGACGTCCTGGGAGACGTCGACCAGACGACGGGTGAGGTAACCGGAGTCGGCGGTACGGAGGGCGGTGTCGGCCAGACCCTTACGGGCACCGTGGGTGGAGATGAAGTACTCCAGCACGGACAGACCCTCACGGAACGACGCCTTGATGGGTCGCGGGATGGTCTCGTTCTTGGCGTTCGACACCAGACCACGCATACCGGCGATCTGGCGCATCTGCATCATGTTTCCACGAGCACCCGAGTCGACCATCATGAAGATGGGGTTCGTCTTCGGGAAGTTCTCGTTCATGGCCTCGGCGACCTCGTTGGTCGCCTGGGTCCAGATGCCGATGAGCTCCTGCTTGCGCTCGTCGTTGGTGATCAGGCCGCGCTCGTACTGACGCTGGACCTTCTCCGCCTTCGCCTCGTAGCCCTCGAGGATCTGGGGCTTGTTCGGCGGGACGACGACGTCGGAGATCGAGACGGTGACACCCGAGCGGGTCGACCAGTGGAAGCCGGACGCCTTCAGGTTGTCCAGGGTCGCCGCGACGACGACCTTGGGGTAGCGCTCCGCCAGGTCGTTGACGATCGCGGAGAGCTGCTTCTTGCCCACCTCGTAGTCGACGAACGGGTAGTCCTCGGGCAGCAGCTCGTTGAAGAGCGCGCGGCCCAGGGTGGTGGTCAGGCGGAAGGGCTCGCCGTCGAACCAGCTCGACTGGCCGTCCTCGTCCACCGGGGCGGTCCAGCCGCGCGGCGGGACGGTGCCGGCCGGCAGGCGCAGCTCGATCGGGGCCTGGACGTCCAGGTCGCGGGCGTCGAAGGCCATGATCGCCTCGGCGGTCGACGAGAAGGTGCGGCCGGCGCCCTTCACGTTGTCGCGGTCCGAGGTCAGGAAGAACAGACCGAGCACCATGTCCTGGGTCGGCATGGTGACGGGGCGACCGTCGGCCGGCTTCAGGATGTTGTTCGAGGACAGCATCAGGATGCGGGCCTCGGCCTGCGCCTCCGCGGAGAGCGGCAGGTGGACGGCCATCTGGTCACCGTCGAAGTCCGCGTTGAACGCGGTGCAGACGAGCGGGTGGATCTGGATGGCCTTGCCCTCGACCAGCTGCGGCTCGAAGGCCTGGATGCCGAGGCGGTGCAGGGTGGGCGCACGGTTCAGCAGGACCGGGTGCTCGGCGATGACCTCTTCGAGCACGTCCCACACGACCGGACGGGCGCGCTCGACCATGCGCTTGGCCGACTTGATGTTCTGCGCGTGGTTCAGGTCGACCAGGCGCTTCATCACGAACGGCTTGAAGAGCTCCAGCGCCATGGCCTTCGGCAGACCGCACTGGTGCAGCTTGAGCTGCGGGCCGACGACGATGACCGAACGGGCCGAGTAGTCGACTCGCTTGCCGAGCAGGTTCTGACGGAATCGACCCTGCTTGCCCTTCAGCATGTCGCTGAGGGACTTCAGCGGGCGGTTGCCGGGGCCCGTGACCGGGCGACCACGACGGCCGTTGTCGAACAGCGCGTCGACGGCCTCCTGGAGCATGCGCTTCTCGTTGTTCACGATGATCTCGGGGGCACCGAGGTCGAGAAGGCGCTTCAGGCGGTTGTTGCGGTTGATCACGCGGCGGTACAGGTCGTTCAGGTCGGAGGTCGCGAAGCGGCCACCGTCCAGCTGCACCATCGGACGCAGGTCCGGCGGGATGACCGGGACGCAGTCCAGCACCATGCCGTTGGGCTTGTTGGTGGTCTGCAGGAACGCGGAGACGACCTTGAGGCGCTTGAGCGCGCGGGTCTTCTTCTGGCCCTTGCCGGTGCGGATGATCTCGCGCAGGCGCTCGGACTCCTCCGCCAGGTCGAAGGTCTCCAGGCGGTCCTTGAGGGCCGCCGCGCCCATCGAGCCGGAGAAGTAGGTGCCGAAGCGGTCGCGCAGCTCGCGGTAGAGCAGCTCGTCGCCCTCGAGGTCCTGGACCTTGAGGTTCTTGAAGCGGGCCCACACCTCGTCGAGGCGGTCGAGCTCGCGCTGCGCGCGGTCGCGCAGCTGCTTCATCTCGCGCTCGGCGCCCTCGCGCACCTTGCGGCGCACGTCGGCCTTGGCGCCCTCGGCCTCCAGCTCGGCCAGGTCGGTCTCGGCCTTCTTGGCGCGGGCCTCGAGGTCCGAGTCGCGGCGGTTCTCGATCTGCTGGCGCTCGACCGAGACGTGCGCCTCCAGGGACGGCAGGTCGCGCTGACGGCGCTCGTCGTCCACCCAGGTGATCATGTAGGCGGCGAAGTAGATGACCTTCTCGAGGTCCTTCGGCGCCAGGTCGAGCAGGTAGCCCAGGCGGGAAGGCACGCCCTTGAAGTACCAGATGTGGGTGACCGGGGCGGCCAGCTCGATGTGGCCCATCCGCTCGCGGCGCACCTTGGCGCGGGTCACCTCGACGCCGCAGCGCTCGCAGATGATGCCCTTGAAGCGGACGCGCTTGTACTTACCGCAGTAGCACTCCCAGTCCCGGGTGGGGCCGAAGATCTTCTCGCAGAAGAGCCCGTCCTTTTCCGGCTTCAGGGTGCGGTAGTTGATGGTCTCCGGCTTCTTGACCTCGCCGTGCGACCACTGGCGGATGTCGTCGGCGGTGGCCAGGCCGATGCGGAGCTCGTCGAAGAAGTTGACGTCAAGCACTGGTCGTCAAGCCCTCTTTCGTAAGTCGAGAGTCGTTCATGTGGTCTGAGGGGGGCCTGGGGGCGGGCCGGCCGCTGCTGCGGCCGGCCCGGCCTCCGTCAGACCTCTTCGACGCTGCTCGGCTCGCGCCGGGACAGGTCGATGCCGAGCTCCTCGGCGGCGCGGAACACGTCCTCGTCGGAGTCCCGCATCTCGATGGACTGGCCGTCCGAGGACAGCACCTCCACGTTGAGGCAGAGCGACTGCATTTCCTTGATGAGAACCTTGAAGGACTCGGGAATGCCGGGCTCGGGGATGTTCTCGCCCTTGACGATGGCCTCGTAGACCTTGACTCGGCCGAGGACGTCGTCGGACTTGATGGTGAGGAGCTCCTGGAGCGCGTAGGCCGCGCCGTACGCCTCGAGGGCCCACACCTCCATCTCACCGAAGCGCTGACCACCGAACTGCGCCTTACCACCGAGCGGCTGCTGGGTGATCATCGAGTACGGACCGGTCGAACGGGCGTGCAGCTTGTCGTCGACCAGGTGGTGCAGCTTGAGGATGTACATGTAGCCGACCGAGACCGGCATCGGGAACGGCTCGCCGGAGCGGCCGTCGAACAGTCGGGCCTTGCCGGTGGAGTTCACCAGGCGCTCACCGTCACGGGTGAGGGTGGTGTTGTCCAGCAGGCCGGTGATCTCGTCCTCGCGGGCGCCGTCGAAGACCGGGGTGGCGAGGTTGGTGCCGCCCTCGACGGTGTCGGCGCCGATCGCCTGCAGGCGCTGGGCCCACTCGTCGGCCAGCCCGGAGACGTCCCAGCCCTGCTTGGCGAGCCACCCGAGGTGGATCTCCAGAACCTGTCCCGGGTTCATTCGGGACGGGACACCCAGCGGGTTGAGGATGATGTCGACCGGGGTGCCGTCCTCCAGGAACGGCATGTCCTCGACCGGCAGGATCTTCGAGATGACGCCCTTGTTGCCGTGACGGCCGGCGAGCTTGTCACCGTTGGTGATCTTGCGCTTCTGGGCCACGTAGACGCGGACCAGCTGGTTGACGCCCGGGGGCAGCTCGTCGCCCTCTTCGCGGTCGAAGACGCGGACGCCGATGACCTTGCCGGACTCACCGTGCGGGACCTTCAGCGAGGTGTCGCGGACCTCACGGGCCTTCTCACCGAAGATCGCGCGGAGCAGGCGCTCCTCCGGGGTCAGCTCGGTCTCGCCCTTGGGCGTGACCTTGCCGACCAGGATGTCGCCGGTGACGACGTCGGCGCCGATGCGGATGATGCCGCGCTCGTCGAGGTCCGCGAGGACCTCCTCGGAGACGTTCGGGATGTCCCGGGTGATCTCCTCGGGGCCGAGCTTGGTGTCACGGGCGTCGACCTCGTGCTCCTCGATGTGGATCGAGGAGAGGACGTCGTCCTGCACGAGGCGCTGCGACAGGATGATCGCGTCCTCGTAGTTGTGACCCTCCCACGACATGAACGCCACGAGCAGGTTCTTGCCGAGGGCCATCTCGCCCTCGTCGGTGCACGGGCCGTCGGCCAGCACCTGGTTGACCTCGACCCGGGCGCCCTCGTCCACGAGCACCTTCTGGTTGAAGGCGGTGCCCTGGTTCGAGCGGGTGAACTTGGCGGCGCGGTACGTGGTGTACGTGCCGTCGTCGTTGGCCACGGTGACGTAGTCGGCCGAGACCTCCTGGACGACACCGGCCTTCTCGGCGGTGATGACGTCCGCGGCGTCGACGGCGCAGCGGTACTCCATGCCGGTACCGACCAGCGGAGCCTCGCTCTTCAGCAGCGGCACCGCCTGGCGCATCATGTTCGAGCCCATGAGCGCGCGGTTGGCGTCGTCGTGCTCGAGGAACGGGATCATGGCGGTCGCGACCGACACCATCTGGCGCGGCGAGACGTCCATGTAGTCGATCTCGGTGCCCGGGATGTAGTCGATCTCGCCGCCACGGCGGCGGACCAGGACACGCGGCTCGGCGAAGTGCAGGTCCGCGGTCAGCGGCGCGTTCGCCTGGGCGATGACGTAGCGGTCCTCCTCGTCGGCGGTCAGGTAGTCGACCTGCTCCGTGACGACACCCTCGATGACCTTGCGGTACGGGGTCTCGATGAAGCCGAACGCGTTGACCCGGCCGTACGAGGCGAGCGAGCCGATCAGACCGATGTTCGGGCCTTCGGGGGTCTCGATCGGACACATGCGGCCGTAGTGCGAGGGGTGCACGTCACGGACCTCGAAGCCGGCCCGCTCACGGGACAGACCACCGGGGCCCAGCGCGGACAGACGACGCTTGTGGGTCAGGCCCGACAGCGGGTTCGTCTGGTCCATGAACTGCGACAGCTGGCTGGTGCCGAAGAACTCCTTGATGGAGGCGACGACCGGCCGGATGTTGATCAGGGTCTGCGGCGTGATCGCCTCGACGTCCTGGGTGGTCATGCGCTCGCGCACGACGCGCTCCATACGGGCGAGACCCGTACGGACCTGGTTCTGGATGAGCTCGCCGACGTTGCGCAGGCGACGGTTGCCGAAGTGGTCGATGTCGTCGACCTCGACCACGATGTCGCGGCCTTCGTCGTCACGCCACTCGGTCTCGCCCGCGTGCAGCTTCACCAGGTACTTGATCGCACCGATGATGTCGGGCTCGGTGAGCACGCCGGAGTCCAGCGACTCGGCGTTGCCCAGCTTGCGGTTGACCTTGTAACGGCCGACCTTCGCGAGGTCGTAGCGCTTCGGGTTGAAGTACAGGTTCTCCAGAAGCGTCTGCGCGGCCTCGCGCGTGGGCGGCTCGCCCGGACGCAGCTTGCGGTAGATGTCCAGCAGCGCGTCGTCCTGGCCCTGGGTGTGGTCCTTCTCCAGGGTGGCGCGCATCGACTCGTACTCGCCGAACTCCTCGAGAATCATCTCGTTGGTCCAGCCGAGCGCCTTGAGCAGCACGGTGACGGACTGCTTGCGCTTGCGGTCGATGCGGACGCCGACCATGTCGCGCTTGTCGATCTCCATCTCCAGCCAGGCACCACGCGAGGGGATGACCTTGCAGGAGTAGATGTCCTTGTCGGACACCTTGTCCAGGGTGGAGTCGAAGTACACACCCGGGGAGCGGACGAGCTGCGACACGACGACACGCTCGGTGCCGTTGATCACGAACGTGCCCTTGTGGGTCATGAGCGGGAAGTCGCCCATGAAGACCGTCTGAGACTTGATCTCACCGGTCTCGTTGTTGGTGAACTCGGCCGTGACGAAGAGCGGGGCCGCGAACGTGAAGTCGCGGTCCTTGCACTCGTCAATGGAGTTCTTCGGCGGCTCGAAACGGTGGTCGCGGAAGGTCAGCGACATCGACCCGCTGAAGTCCTCGATCGGGGAGATCTCCTCGAAGATCTCCTCCAGACCGGACTTCGTGGGGACGTCCTGACCACTCTCCAGGGCCGCCTCGACCCGGGACTTCCAGGCCGCGTTGCCGAGCAGCCAGTCAAAGCTCTCGGTCTGCAGGGCCAGGAGGTTCGGGACCTCGAGGGGCTCCTTGATCTTCGCGAACGAGACGCGGAGCGGGGCGGTGGATGCGGCGGAATTGTTCGAGGCGTTGCGCGGCGCGGCCAAGAGGGGGGTCCTTCCGAGGGCTCGGAGCTCACTACGCGCGTACCAGCCGGGCCTGCTTGGGCTTGGTGCCGCCTCCCTCGCCACTGGCCTCCGCCGGGGTCGAAACCCCAGGTCAGAGCCGCTTTGCGGAGGCGGTGCCAGACCCCATCAGGGCAACGCAAACTCCGGGCGACGAGTCACGGAGAAGCTAACAGGCAGCGCAAAGGGACAGTGTAGCCAATGGCGACACTGCTGTCCAGCTCTGATTCGGAGACCGAATCGGAGACTCCTCCCGGTAGCCGGCGGGCGCGGGCGCCCACCGGGTACTGCTCTAACTCACGTGGAGTCATTTCCCGCCGGAGCCACTGGTTATGCATCCAGTGGCGAACCAACCCGGCGGACTCGCGCCTTGAGAATCGCGCGCCGCGCCAGGTTCGTCAAGGGCCCGCCGGCGGCGCGGGCCTCGACCTGTCTATCGATCCGGAGCCCCCCGGCGTTACAGAAGCCGTGGTGGCGCCGCCCTCGACGACGTTGATCACCATACCCCCCGGCACCGACGGTGCCGAGTGGGCCGTCGGCCACGCCGGCGGGCCGTACCGGCCGGTCGGGGGAACGGGACCGGGGGCGGCCCCGGCGGGGCCCGGGCCCGGCCCGGAAACGCGAAAAAGCCGGGCCGACCACCCGCAAGGGTGATCGGCCCGGCCCTACGCCCCCTCAGAGGGGGCGCGAGATCACTTGACGGTGACCTTGGCGCCGGCGCCCTCGAGGGCAGCCTTGGCCTTCTCGGCAACGTCCTTGGCAACCTTCTCCAGGACCTTGGCACCAGCGGTGTCAACGAGGTCCTTGGCCTCCTTCAGGCCGAGGGAGGTCAGGGTGCGCACCTCCTTGATGACCTGGATCTTCTTGTCGCCAGCGGCCTCGAGGATGACGTCGAACTCGTCCTGCTCCTCAGCGGCCTCGGCGGCCGGGCCGGCAACGCCGGCGGCGGCAACGGCGACCGGCGCGGCGGCGGTGACGTCGAACTTCTCCTCGAAGGCCTTCACGAAGGCGGCCAGCTCGATGAGGGTGAGCTCCTCGAACTGCGCGAGCAGCTCGTCCTGGGACAGCTTCGCCATGATGGCGTCCTTCCACTAAATCGGCAGGTTGGTGCCGGATGTACGGGTGGGGCGGGCGTACGGGCCCGCAGCGAGGCGTGAGCCTGCCGAATTACTCGGCGGCGGCGTCCTCGGCGGCGGGAGCCGGCGTACCGGCACCGCCCTGCTCGACCTTGTCGCGCAGCGCGTCCACAGTGCGGACGAGCTTCGACGGCAGGGCCTGGAAGAGCGCGGCAGCCTGGGACTGCTTGGCCTTCAGGGCACCCGCCAGCTTGGCGAGCAGCACCTCGCGGGACTCGAGGTCCGCGAGCTTCTTGATCTCATCGGCGGACAGCGCCTTACCGTCAAGGACACCGCCCTTGATGATGAGAGCGGGGTTCTCCTTGGCGAAGTCACGCAGAGCCTTCGCCGACTCCACCGGGTCACCGGTGACGAAGGCGACAGCCGTCGGACCGTTGAACAGGTCGTCGAGCTCCGTGATCCCGACCTCATTGGCCGCGATCTTGGTCAGCGTGTTCTTCACCACGGCGTACTCGGCGTTGTCGCCGAGCGAGCGACGCAGGGTCTTGACCTGCTTCACCGAGAGACCGCGGTACTCGGTCAGCAGCGCCGCAGAGGAGCCACGGAACTTGTCCGTGATCTCGGCGACGGCGGCAGCCTTGTCGGGCCTGGCCATAGGCTTACGCCTCCTTCCGTGATGTCGAATTCGGGCCGACCGCGAAAGTCGACCTAGGTCGCCGTGGACCGACCGGACGGAAGGAAAGCCCTTGCAGAAATGCAATGAGCCCCGGTGCGCAGGGGCACGGGGCTCGGAACGACCTCGACGGACCTCCACGCGAACGCGGGACCCGGAAGTCGAAGCTCCAGACGCACCTGCGCGGGCTGCCTGCGACGAAGCGCAGATCCTTCGGTCACCTGCTCCCTGACGGGCGCGGCGACAACCAGCGGTCTTTGGCTTCGGCCAGCGTAGCCGGAGCCCTCCGCGAGGTGCAAATCGCCCTCGGGCGGTGAGGGCCCGGGCCCTCCCGGAGCATCCCGGGCGCCCGCTCAGCGGGCCAGCGGGGAGACCGTCCGGACGCCGGTGTCCGCGGTGTCCGTCTCGGCCGGCGCCTGCGCCGAGAGCAGCGCGCCGGCGAGGTCGGTGTAGAGCACCGAGTCGTCCGCCCGCCCGCTGTCCCCGCTGCCGGTGCGCTGGAGCCGGACCAGCTGGTCCTTGTCGTTGAGCCAGAGGTCCAGGGTGAGGGAGATCGAGCCGCCGGGCGCGAGCGCGGCCCGCAGGCCGTCCCGGCGGGACTGGGTCAGCTGGGTCTGGGCGGCTGCGTACTTCTCGGCGGTGGTGGTGACCCGGTAGTGCTCGACGGTGGAGTCCTCGAACTTCTCCTCGCCGACGAAGACCGGGTCCGTCCCCTCGGCGTTGGCCGCGGTCAGCGCCTCGACCGGGTTCAGCAGGTCGATCAGCCCGGCGTACGGGATCTCCTTGTGGCCGTCCGCGTCCGGCGGGACGGTGAAGCGCTCCCAGTGCCGGCCGCCCTGCCGGGCCGCGGTGGCCGCGTCCCCGCCCTGGTAGGCGACGGTGTCCACGACGATCAGCTGCTCGGCCTCGGCCGGGGTGGAGCGCTTGATCTGGAGCGCGGTCTTGGGCTGCCAGAACAGCGGGCCGGACCCGGCGTCCGAACCGAGCCGGTAGCTGACCTTGGCCCGGCGGGCGGTCTGCATGGCCAGCTGGGCGGAGAGCAGCACCCCGTGCGGCGAGCGGTCGGTGGGCTTGGCCTGCGCGCTCGGGGAGGCGGTGGAGAGCGGGGCGCCGACCGGGCTCGGGCTGCCGGACGGCGTGGCGGGCGCGCCGCCGTCCCCGCCGCACCCGCTCAGCCCGCTCGCCAGCAGGGCGACGGCGGCCACTGCCGCCAACCGCTGCCGTGCCGCCATCGCCCGTTCCCCTCTCGCCCGGCCCCGTCCCGCGGCGGCCCCGTCCCGGCCACCTTGCCACCCGTCCCCGGTCCGCCCGGTGGCGGCCCCCTCCGCCGGGCGGATCCACCGGGTCGGCCCAGCCGGGCCCGGGGCCGGGGAGGCGGGGACCGGCTGCCGGTGCCCCGCCTCCCCGGCCGCGCGGATCAGCTGCCGGCCGCGGCCTTCTGGAGGTCGGCGAGGTCGATGAAGTCCGCCGGGGTGGAGGCGATCACCGGGGTGCCGTAGTCCGAGTAGCTGACGGTGACGTTCAGCGCGCCGGCCTTGGTCTCGGCCACCTCGCTCCGCTTGACCACGAGCTTGTCGGCGTCGACCCAGACGTCGATCTGGTCGGTGGTGATGCCGGCCGTGTCCAGGTTCTGCTTGATCTTGTCGACCTGCGCCTGGGTCATGCCCTGGCCGGTGGCCTTGACCACGTCGGCCGCGCTGAGCACACCGGAGTAGTGGGTGGTGGCCTTGCCGTTCACCGTCTCCTGGCCGACCTCGGTGACCTTGCCGCTGGCGATCAGCGTCCGGACGCCCTGCACCGGGTCCGCGCTCTGCAGCTGGTCGGTCGTGCCGCCGGACGCCTTGGCCATGTCGGCCTTGCTGTAGCGCACCCACTTCGGGCTGCCGCTCTCCACCAGTTGCCCGCCCAGGCCCATGTACATGGCGTCCTTGGCGTACAGGTAGTGCACCTTCGGCCCGCCGGTCAGCGGCTCCAGGAGCTTGGCCATCGGGGAGCCCGACAGGTCCATCGTGAGGTCGGCCTCCAGGCCGTCGGCCCAGGACACCGCCCCCTGGCCCTTCATGACGACCTCGCCGACCTGGATCACCTCGTCGACCTTCGCCGACTTGGCCGCGCCGGTCTTCTGGGTGACCTGCTCCAGGAAGACCGCCGGGCTGACCTTCTCCGGCTTCGCGGCGGTGGTCGGGGCGGCGGCCGACGGGGCGGCCGAGGTGGCCGCCGTGGTCGGCGCGGCCGGGGCGGCACTCTTGTCGTCGTTGTTGTTGCACGCGGTCGCGGTCAGCGCCAGGGCGGCGAGGACGACGGCGACTGCGGTCTTGCGGGTTCCAGCCATGATTCCCCCCTTGAGGACCCCCGGACGCGTGGTGCGCCCGGGGTGGTAGCCGGTTGTTGCGGGTGGGCCCGGTGTCCGGTCCGGCCGGATCAGCCGAGCAGCTTGAGCAGGTCGGCCTCGTTGCCGAGGTCGCCGGCGGCCGGCGCCGCGATCGCGGCGGCCTTGCCGAGGTTGGAGTACTTGATCGTGACGGCCTGCTTCTCGCCGTTGGTGTCGCCGTACTCCTTGTACTGGACGAGCTCCTGGTTGCCGTTCAGCCAGAAGTCGATGGTGAGGGTCTTGCCGTCCTCCTCCAGCGTCTTCTGGACGGCCGTGCGCTGGCCCGCCGAGAGCGCCGTCATCCCGGCCACCAGCGCGGCGGTGTCCTGCTCCGCCCGCAGGTGGGTGGTCTGGACGCCGTCCACGGCCTCCTGGCCGACCTTGGAGAGCTTGCCGCTCTGGGCCGCGACGGTGAGCAGGACGACCGGGTTCGTCATCTGGCCGACCGCCCGGAAGCTGTCGCCCGTCGCGTCGGCGGGCATCTTGACCCAGTGCTTGCCGCCGAGGGCCGGTGCGACGTCGTCGCCGCCGCCGAGGTAGGCGTCCGTTCCGAGCACCCGGATCCGGAGCTTCTTGCCCTCGATGTCGCTGGCCAGGTCCACGGCCGCCTTGGCCGGGTCCTTCCAGTCCGCGTCGCCGGTGCCGGCGGGGTCGGTGGGATCGGCCGGGATCATGGTGACCTTGCCGTTGCCGGCCTTCTGCATCACCACGGCGGACGCGGCCAGCGCGGCCTTCGGGTCCGCGGCCAGGGCCGCCGCGAGCGGGTCGGCGCCCTTGGCGTCGGCGCTCTTGGCGTCACCGGGCTTGGCCTCACCGGTCTTGGTGCCGCCCTTGGCGTCGCCGCTCTTGGCGTCACTGCCGCAGGCGGTCGCGGCACCGAGCAGGACGGCCGCCGTCGCGACGGCCGAGGCGAGGCGCAGAGCGCGCATGGAGGTACCCCCGTGAGATCCAGATCCCCATGGAAGAACCGATCGTCAGCTCTTCTCATGTTCTTTTCATGCGGACTCTAACGGATCGTCGATGTCCCCACGCACCGGATATCCGCCTCCCCGTCACCCGCCCGCGGCGGGCGTCGCGTCCGCCGCCCCGGGAGCCGAGACATCGGTCGTCGTCACCGTGGTTCCCGCGTCCCCCCGGACCGTCTCGCGCAGCCGCAGCAGCTGCATGCCGGGCCCGACCCAGATGTCGTAGCCGATCGCCGTCACCCCGTGCTGCCGGTACCAGTCCAGCGTGGCGGCGCGCCGTCGCGGGCTCAACTCGTCGTCCTTGCCGAACAGTTCAGCCACCGGCGCGGAGCCCTGGTAGTGCGCCACGGTCACCCCGGCCAGCTGCTCGCCGCCGAGCGAGGTGAGCTTGACGCCCTGGGCGACCTCGTACGCCCGGCCGCCCGGGCTGGAGATCAGCGCCGTCGTCCAGCCGCCCGCGAAGCCCTCCGGGTCGGGGCCCGCCCCGGGGTCGACCGACTCGGCGGTGCTCCGCTCCGCGTGCCTGGCCGCGCCGTCCTGGTAGACGAGGTCGAGGGCGCCGTCCTTCACGGTCAGCCGGCCGCTGCCGCGTTCGTCGGTGACGGTCAGTCCGGCCTCGTCCGAGGCGCCCCAGACCAGGGAGCCGCTCGCGGTGCGCCGGCCGCCCGGGCCCTCCCGCACCACGTCGATCCGGGCACTGCCGGCGTCGTCCAGCGCCTGCGCGGCGGTGAGCACCACCTGCTTGGGCGGCACCGGCGCGGGGCCCCCGGGGGTGCCGGTGGTCGGAGCGGCCAGCAGGCTGCACCCGGTGGTGGTGGCGAGCAGCAGGGCCGCTGCGAGAACGGTGGGGCGAGGGGCGGGCGGCACGGCACACTCCGGCGGTCACAGGTGCTCCATGTGGTCTGACCGGCAGAGCGTACGACGGTTCGGCCCGCCGTACGGACTGCTCTAGAGCGCTGAGGCTCAGACCGCGGCCGGGTCCTCCTCGACGAGGAGGTTGCGGGTGCGGTTCGGGTCCACCTGGATGCCGGGGCCCATGGTGGTCGAGATCGCGGTCTTCTTGATGTAGCGGCCCTTGGCGGCGGACGGCTTGGCGCGGAGCACCTCGTCCAGCGCGGCGGCGTAGTTCTCGACCAGCTGCTCGTCGGTGAAGGAGGCCTTACCGATGATGAAGTGCAGGTTCGAGTGCTTGTCGACGCGGAACTCGATCTTGCCGCCCTTGATCTCGTTGACCGCCTTGGCGACGTCCGGAGTCACGGTGCCGGTCTTCGGGTTCGGCATCAGGCCACGGGGACCGAGCACGCGGCCGAGGCGGCCGACCTTGCCCATGAGGTCCGGGGTGGCGACGACGGCGTCGAAGTCGAGGCGGCCCTTGGCGACCTCGTCGATGAGCTCGTCGGAACCGACGATGTCGGCACCCGCAGCACGCGCGGCCTCGGCACGCTCGCCGGTCGCGAAGACCAGGACCCGAGCGGTCTTACCGGTGCCGTGCGGGAGGATCACGGTGCTGCGGACCATCTGGTCGGCCTTGCGCGGGTCGACACCCAGACGCATGGCGACCTCGACGGTGCCGTCGAACTTGGTGGTGCTGGTCGCCTTGGCGAGGCGGACGGCCTCGAGGGGGGCGTAAAGGCGCTCGCGGTCGACCTGGGCGTCCGCGGCCTTCAGGGCCTTGCTGCGCTTCATAGCTGCTCCTGAATGGTGAATGGAGGTGTGGTGTCACGGGCCTGCGCGGGCCCTACCACAAGAACCGGCTGAATCAACTTTCCCCTGGCGGGAAGGGAGATTCTCAGCCCTCGACGGTGATGCCCATCGACCGGGCGGTGCCGGCGATGATCTTCTCCGCGGCGTCCAGGTCGTTGGCGTTCAGGTCGGGCATCTTGGTGGTGGCGATCTCACGGACCTGGGCGCTGGTGAGCTTGGCGACCTTGGTCTTGTGCGGCTCGCTGGAGCCCTTGTCCACACCGGCGGCCTTCAGGATGAGGCGCGCGGCCGGCGGCGTCTTCGTGATGAAGGTGAAGGAACGGTCCTCGTAGACCGTGATCTCCACCGGCACGATCATGCCGCGCTGCGACTCGGTCGCAGCGTTGTAGGCCTTGCAGAACTCCATGATGTTGACGCCGTGCTGACCCAGCGCGGGGCCGACCGGCGGCGCCGGGTTGGCCGCACCGGCGTTGATCTGGAGCTTGATAAGCCCCGTGATCTTCTTCTTCTTGGGAGGCATGTCTCTCCGGGTCCTTCCGAGAGGTGATTGCTGGTGCGTGCGGAACCGGGGCGACACCCGGCCGCCAGCACACACATCGGACCAGGCTAACGCGTCGGCGCCGCTGGACCAAAACGGATTCGGGGCAGGGCCCTCGGCCCCGCCCCGAATCCGAAGACCGTGGGACTAGTTCTTCTGGATCTGGTCGAAGGAGAGCTCGACCGGGGTCTCCCGGCCGAAGATCTCGACCAGGCCCTTGACCTTCTTCGAGTCCGGGTTGATCTCGTTGATGGTCGCCTGGAGGGTCGCGAACGGACCGTCGGTGACGGTGACCGAGTCGCCGACCTCGAAGTCCAGCACCTGGATCTCGCTCGGCTTGATCGGCGACGGCTTGCCCGCCTCCTTGGCGGCCTGGCGCTCGACGTCGGGGGCGAGCATCTTGACGACCTCGTCCAGGGTCAGCGGGTACGGGTCGTAGGCGTTGCCGACGAAGCCGGTGACACCCGGGGTGTTGCGCACGACGCCCCAGGACTCCGGGGTGAGGTCCATGCGCACCAGGACGTAGCCGGGGAGCTTGTTCTGGCGGATGGTCTTGCGGTCGCCGTTCTTGATCTGGACGACCTCCTCCTGCGGCACCTCGGCCTGGAAGATGTACTCCTCGACGTTCAGCGAGACGGCGCGCTGCTCCAGGTTCTGCTTCACCCGGTTCTCGTAGCCGGCGTAGGTGTGGATCACGTACCACTCGCCCGGCATGAAGCGCAGGTCCTCGCGGAACTTGGCGACCGGGTCGACCTCGTCGGCCGGCTCCTCCTCGACGGTCTCCTCGGCGGCGAGCTCGGCGTCGAGTTCGGCCTCGCCCTCCACGTGCAGCGCGGCCTCCTCGGCGGGCTCGCCGGCCTCGGCCTCGTCGTACGCCTCGACCTCGTCCTCGTCGCTGTCCGCGGCGTCCACGATCTGCTCGGCGGACTCGACGTCGTCAGCCAGCTCGGTCGCGTCCGGCGCGGCGGCGACATCCGCATCCGCCTCGCGGACGGTCTCGTCGGCGTCGTACAGGGGGGACTCAGACACGGTGGCGGCTTCTTTCCTGGAGATGGTGAAGGTGGCGCGCTCCTCGACCGGTCCGGCGTACGGCCGCTCGCGCGGGCGCCAGGCGAGGTCTCGGAGACTTCAACAGTACCGAGTCCACGGTAACCGCGCGTACGTCCGGCACCGACAGCTCGACCCGGGCCGAGGATTCGGCCCGGGTCGGGAAGCTGTTCGAAAGGTGAGGCGGCCGGTCAGCCGAAGACCAGGAGGCTCAGCTTGGAGAAGCCGTAGTCCAGGCCGGCCACGAAGGCCATCACGACGACGACGAAGGTGACCACGACGGCGGTGTAGCTGGTGAGCTCGCCGCGGGTGGGCCAGACGACCTTGCGCAGCTCGGCGATGATCTGGCGGTAGAACAGGCCCATCCTGGCGAACAGGCCCTTCTTGGCCCGCTTGCCGGACTTCTTCTGCTTGCCGGACTTGTTCTCGCCCTCGGCCGTGTTCTCGGCAACGCCATCGGCACCCTCGGGGTTGCCGCTCTCAGGCGTTGCGGTGGAGCCCGTGGTCTCCGTCACTCGTCCTCACCTGAATCCGGGTCCTGCCGAGCTTCGCCGCGCTCCCGGTGGGGCACGGCCAGTCGGCTAGCGGTGCTGATCGGTGCCATCTCCGCATCAAGCCCGCTCACTCCTGTGGAGCGAACGGGCTGAAAACGGATCTAGCAGCAGGGCAAGAGGGACTCGAACCCCCAACCGCCGGTTTTGGAGACCGGTGCTCTACCAATTGAGCTATTGCCCTACGGTGCCTCGCGGCTCCGGTGGCGACCAACCTACCGCATCTCCCCCCGCTGTCTGTACAGGCGGTGAAAGCTCCGGTTTTTCTCGGCGGGCCGTCGAGCAGCGAGTGTACGTGGTCGAGGGGTGTTTGGTCGAACCTCTTCTTCCGGACCGGCCGGTCACCCGGCGGACGTCCGGTCCGGCGGGGCGCCCGCCGACGGATCGCCGGGGCCGCGATTCGGACGGGAACGTACGGATGCCGATACCCCGATGCCCGGTAGGTCCGGGTTCTGCGACGATGCAGGCATGAGCGCTTCCACCCCTCAGCCCGACCAGTCCATCCGCCCCGCCGACCGCCGGGTCTCCGCCCGGATCGGTGCGATCGCCGAGTCCGCGACCCTCGCCGTGGACGCCAAGGCCAAGGCCCTCAAGGCCGCCGGCCGCCCGGTCATCGGCTTCGGCGCCGGTGAGCCCGACTTCCCCACCCCGGACTACATCGTCGAGGCGGCCGTCGAGGCCTGCCGCGACCCGAAGAACCACCGGTACACCCCGGCGGGTGGCCTGCCCGAGCTGAAGACCGCGATCGCCGCCAAGACGCTGCGCGACTCCGGCTACCAGGTGGACGCCTCCCAGGTGCTGGTCACCAACGGTGGCAAGCAGGCGATCTACGAGGCCTTCGCGGCGATCCTGGACCCGGGCGACGAGGTCATCATCCCGGCCCCGTACTGGACCACCTACCCGGAGTCGGTGCAGCTGGCCGGCGGTGTCCCGGTGGAGGTCGTCTCCGACGAGACCACCGGCTACAAGGTCTCGGTCGAGCAGCTGGAGGCCGCGCGCACCGAGAACACCAAGGTCGTGCTGTTCGTCTCGCCGTCCAACCCGACCGGCGCGGTGTACACCGAGGCCGAGGCCGAGGCGATCGGCCGCTGGGCGCTGGAGCACGGCCTGTGGGTGCTCACCGACGAGATCTACGAGCACCTGGTGTACGGCGACGCCACCTTCACCTCGCTGCCGGCCCTGCTGCCCGAGCTGGCCGACAAGTGCGTCGTGGTCAACGGTGTCGCCAAGACCTACGCGATGACCGGCTGGCGGGTGGGCTGGGTGATCGGCCCCAAGGACGTCATCAAGGCCGCGACCAACCTCCAGTCGCACGCCACCTCGAACGTCTCCAACGTCGCCCAGCGCGCCGCCCTGGCCGCCGTGGCCGGCGACCTGGACGCGGTCTCCGAGATGCGCGAGGCCTTCGACCGCCGCCGCAAGACCATCGTGCGGATGCTCAACGAGATCGACGGCGTGTTCTGCCCCGAGCCCGAGGGCGCCTTCTACGCCTACCCGTCGGTGAAGGGCCTGCTGGGCAAGGAGATCCGCGGCAAGCGCCCGCAGACCTCCGGCGAGCTGGCCACCCTGATCCTGGACGAGGCCGAGGTCGCGGTCGTCCCGGGCGAGGCCTTCGGCACCCCCGGCTACCTGCGGCTCTCCTACGCGCTCGGCGACGCCGACCTGGTCGAGGGCGTCAGCCGGGTGCAGAAGCTGCTCGGCGAGGCCCGCGACTGACGCGCTTCGAGCACTGACGTCAATCCGACATACGGGATTCACCCGGCACGCCGCCTCCTTTCACCCCTTCGGGGGATGGAAAGGAGGCGGTTCCCGTTCGGGGGCCGCATACGGCAGTATCGGTGAATGGAACGCCTGTTGAACCCGCGAGACGTCAGGGGCCTCCCGAAGGCCCACCTGCACCTGCACTTCACCGGCTCGATGCGGCCCGCCACCCTCCTGGAGCTGGCCGACAAGCACGGCGTCCGGCTGCCGGAGGCACTCAGCTCCGGCGAGCCGCCCCGGCTGCGGGCCACCGACGAGCGGGGCTGGTTCCGCTTCCAGCGGCTGTACGACACCGCCCGCTCGGTGCTGCGGGACGAGGAGGACATCCGCCGGCTGGTCCTGGAGACCGCCGAGGACGAGCGGCGGGACGGCTCCCGCTGGCTGGAGATCCAGGTCGACCCGACCTCGTACGCGCCCCGGCTGGGCGGGCTGATCCCCGCGCTGGAGCTGATCCTGGACGCGGTGGAGCACGCCGCCGCGACGACCGGCGTGGGCATCCGGGTCCTGGTCGCGGCCAACCGGATGAAGTCCCCGATGGACGCCCGGACGCTGGCCCGGCTGGCCGTCCGCTACGCCGACCACGGGGTGGTCGGCTTCGGCCTCTCCAACGACGAGCGCCGGGGCCTGGCCCGGGACTTCGACCGGGCCTTCGCGATCGCCCGCAACGGCGGGCTGCTGGCGGCCCCGCACGGCGGCGAGCTCTCCGGCCCGGAGTCCGTCCGGGACTGCCTGGACGACCTGGGCGCCGGCCGGATCGGCCACGGCGTGCGCGCCGCCGAGGACCCGAGGCTGATGGAGCGGCTGGCGGACCGACAGGTCACCTGCGAGGTCTGCCCGTCCTCCAACGTCTCGCTCGGCGTCTACGAGCACCCCGAGGAGGTCCCGCTGCGCCGGCTCTTCGACGCCGGGGTGCCGCTCGCGCTGGGCGCGGACGACCCGCTGCTGTTCGGCAGCCGACTGGCCGCCCAGTACGAGCTGGTCCGGGACGTGCTGGGCTTCTCCGACGCCGAACTCGCCGAGCTGGCGCGGCAGTCGGTGCGCGGTTCGGTCGCGCCGGAGGCCGTCCGCAAGGAGCTGCTGGCGGACATCGACGCCTGGCTGGCGGGCGGCCGCGCCCCCGCGGAGCCGGCCGCCGTACCCGCCTGACGAGGCGCCACCTCAGAGCTCGACGCCCACCATCACCGGCTCGTTCACCAGTTCCACCCCGAAGGCCTCGCGGACCCCGTCCCGGATCTCCCGGGCCAGCGCCAGCAGGTCCTCGGCGGTGGCCGAGCCGCGGTTGGTGAGCGCCAGGGTGTGCTTGGTGGAGAGCGTCGCCGGGCCGCTGCCGTAGCCCTTGCCGAAGCCGGACCGGTCGATCAGCCAGGCTGCCGAGGTCTTGGTGCGGCCCTCCGGGGCCGGGTAGGCGGGGGCGTCCTCGGCGCCCGGGCGGGTGCGGAAGGAGTCGTACTGCGCGGCCGTGAGTACCGGGTTGGTGAAGAAGGAGCCGGCCGACCAGGTGTCGTGGTCCGCCGGGTCCAGCACCATGCCCTTGCCGGCGCGCAGCAGCAGCACCGCGTTCCAGGCGGTGCCGACCGCCACCCGCTCGCCCTGCTCGACGCCCAGGTGCCGGGCGGTCTCGGCGTAGCGGACGGGGGTGGAGAGGCCGCCGTTGTCCTCCAGGCGGAACCGCACCCGCAGCACCACGTAGCGCTCCGGCTCGGCCTTGAAGCGGCTGTGCCGGTAGGAGAACGCGCACTCGGCGTTCGAGAGCACGACCACCTCGTCGGCGGCGCGGTCGTACGCGACCACCTCGGTGACCGACTGCGCGACCTCCTGGCCGTAGGCGCCCACGTTCTGCACCGGGGTGGCACCCGCCGAACCGGGGATGCCGGCCAGGAACTCGATGCCCGCCAGCTCGTGGTCCACGACGGTCCGGCGGACCACCTCGGACCAGGTCTCGCCGGCCGCGACCTCCAGCGCGGTGCCGTCCAGGGCGAAGCCCTCGGTGGCGATCCGCAGCACGGTGCCGGGGAAGCCGGCGTCGCCGATCACCAGGTTGGAGCCGCCGCCGAGGACCAGCAGCGGCTCGCCGGCCGCGTCGGCCTCGCGGACGGCGGCGATCACCTCGTCATCGGTGTGGGCGGTCACCAGGCGGCGGGCCGGGCCACCGAGCCGGAGCGTGGTCAGCGGGGCGAGGGGGGCGTCGTTTTCTACCAGCACGCCCACCAGCGTACGGGTGGCGGGGGTGCCCCCCGGCACGCCCGCCACCCGTACTCCCGCCGCCCGTACGCCGCTCGCCCGTACTCCCGCCGCCGCCCGTACGCCGCTCGCCCGTACTCCCGCCGCCGTCCGTACTCCCGCTCGCCCGTACGCCGCTCGCCCGGGGCCGGCGCCTCAGACCCCCGCGGGCACGGCCGGCTTCCCGGCCCGCTCCTCCCGCGACCCCGCGGCCGCCGCCGCGCGCCGCCGGGGGATGAACACCGCGGCGAGCGCGCCGAGCCCGACGGCGGCCCCGCCGACGTACAGCGCGGGCACCAGCCCGTCCGTGAAGGCCTGCGTCGACTGGTAGCCGCCCCGCGCCGAGAACACCGCGGCGAGCACGGCGACCCCGAGCGCCCCGCCGACCTCGCGCAGCGCGTTGTTGGCGCCGGAGGCGATCCCCTGCTCCTGCGGCCGGACGCTGGCCATCACCAGCTGGGCGGTCGGGCCGAAGTACAGCGACATGCCGATCCCGCAGATCACGATGGCCGGGATCTGGGCGGGGTAGTCGAGGCCGGTGCTCCCGTCCGCGACCAGGCCGAACAGCACCAGGCCCACGGCCTGCAGGGCCAGCCCGGCGACCACGATCGGGCGGCCGCCGATCCGGTCGGAGACGATGCCCGCGACCGGGGAGACCAGAAGCGGCATCGCCGTCCACGGCAGCATCCGGATGCCCGACTCCTGCGGGCTGAAGCCGCCGACGCCCTGGAGGTACTGGCTGATCAGGAAGATCGAGCCGAACATCCCCAGGTACATCAGCAGGCTGGCCGCGTTGACGGCGGAGAAGGCCCGGCTGCGGAACAGCCGCATCGGCAGCATCGGATGGGCGGCCACCCGCTGCTCGTACCAGACGAAGGCGGTCAGCAGCAGGACGCCGGCGACCAGGGCGCCGAGGACCAGCGGGCTGGTCCAGCCGTCCGGGTTGCCGCGGATCAGGCCGAGGACGACCCCGAACATCCCCAGGCTGACCAGCAGGGTCCCGGGCACGTCCAGGGCCCGGCCCGCGCCCCGGCTCTCGCCGAGCCGCAGGTAGGCCAGCGGCAGCAGGACGAGGCCGACCGGGACGTTCACCCAGAAGATCCACTGCCAGGAGAAGTGCTCGGTCAGCGAGCCGCCGATCAGCGGCCCGGCGGCGACGGCGAGGCCGCTGACGCCCGACCAGATGCCGAAGGCCATCCCCCGCCTGGCCGCGGGCACGGCGGTGGTGAGCAGGGTCAGGGTGAGCGGCATCATCGCCGCGGCCCCGACGCCCTGGACGGCCCGGGCGGCGATCAGGTCGCCGATGCCCGGGGACATCGCCGCCGCGGCGGAGCCTGCGGTGAAGACCGTCAGGCCGACCAGGAAGATCCGTCGGCGGCCGAAGCGGTCGCCGAGCGCGGCGCCGAACATCAGCAGCACGGCGAAGCTCAGGGTGTAGGCGCTGACCGTCCATTCGAGGTCGGACAGCCCGCCGCCGAGTTCCTCGCGGATCGACGGCAGTGCGGTGGTGACCACCAGGTTGTCCAGGGCGGCCATGAAGCTGGCCGCGCTGACGATCACCAGCGTCCAGATCGCGGTTCTGCCCATGGTCGGTTTCTCCGTCATGACTCCCCCAGTTTCCTCTAGGTAGTTATTGCTCAATAACTTTCGTGGGCCGAAAAAAGGCCGCACGGACACCGCCGTGCGGCCCGGCTACTCGGGCTCCTCGGGCTCCTCGCACCCGTCGAAGCCGCTCCACATCCGGTGGTCCGGCGGATAGCCCAGCGCCACCATCGTGTTGATCAGCATCCCGTACGCGAAGAACTGCGTGGCGCCCTTCATGTCGCCGCCGATCCGGATCCTGACCCGGTCGAACAGGTTCTCCCACAGCCGTCGGGCGGTCTCGCCGACCTCCTCCTCGCCGGCCGCCCGGGCCGCGAAGACCGAGACGTAGAGCTGCATCTGCATCATGAGCTGGTCGCGGTCCTCGACCAGGCTCATGTACGCGGCGGACATCGCGTCGGCGGCCTCCTCGCCGGACAGCCCGGCCGAGGCCTCGTCGAACACCCGCCAGGTCTCCTCGACGCAGCGCTCGGCAGCCGCGGCGAAGATCGCCTGCTTGCCCGGGAACAGCCGGAACAGGTACGGCTGCGAGACGCCCACCCGGCGGGCGATCGCCTCGGTGGAGGTGCCGTGGTACCCACCCCGGGCGAACTCGATCAGGGCGGCCCGGACGACGCTCTCGCGCCGCTCCTCCGCGCTCATCCGGATGCTCGACTTCGCCATGAGTTCCAAGTTAGTGGCCAATCACTATCAAGGCAAGGCCCGCGGCCGCGGCCGGAGATCCCGTGAGTACGGGGCTCCGGCCGCGGCCGCCGTCGCGAGGGGGCGGCTCAGCCGAGCCGGACCACGGCCCGGGACATCCCGAGCACCTTCTGACCGCCCGCGGTGGCCAGCAGGTCGACCTGCACCCTGCGGTCGTCCAGCTTCTTGGCGACCTTGGCCGAGACCTCGACCACCGCGCCGACCCCGTCGTTCGGCACCGGCACCGGGCGGGTGAAGCGCACGCCGTACTCGACCACCGCGGCCGGGTCGCCGACCCAGTCGGTGACCACCCGGATCGCCTCGGCCATGGTGAACATGCCGTGCGCGATGACGTCCGGCAGGCCGACCTCCAGGGCGAACCTCTCGTTCCAGTGGATCGGGTTGAAATCGCCCGAGGCGCCCGCGTACCGCACCAGTGTGTCGCGGGTCACCGGGAAGGACTGCGCCGGCAGCTCGGTGCCGACCTCGACCTCGTCGTAGCTGATCGCCATCGTGCTCACTCCCCCGCCTCGTCGGCGGCCCGGGCCACCAGGGTCATGACCGACGTCACAACGTGCTCGCCGGTCGCGTCCGTCACCTCGCCGCGCACGGTGAGCACGTCGTTGCCCGCCAGCGACTTGATGTTGTCGATGGTCACCGTGACCGACAGCCGGTCACCGGCCCGCACCGGGCGGGTGTAGGCGAACTTCTGGTCGCCGTGCACCACCCGGCTGAAGTCCAGGCCCAGCTCCGGATCCTCGACCACCTGGCCGGCCGCACGGTAGGTGATCACGAACGGGAAGGTCGGCGGGGCGATCACGTCGGGGTGGCCCAGCTCCTTCGCCGCCTCCGGGTCGGTGTACGCCGGGTTGGCGTCGCCGACCGCGGTCGCGAACTCGCGGATCTTCTCCCGGCCGACCTCGTACGGCTCGGTGGGCGGGTAACTACGCCCGATGAAGGAGGGGTCGAGCGCCATGGCAGCTCCTCGGAACGCGGGTGGATACGAAAAAACTCCGGGCCGCACCCCCTGTGAGGGATGCGGCCCGGAGTAGAAGACCTGAATTCACACAGGCCCGTCGCCCTACTTCAGGGTCAGCGGGTCTCGCGGTGCGCGGTGTGCGAGTTGCAGCGGGGGCAGTGCTTCTTCATCTCAAGACGGTCCGGGTCATTACGCCGGTTCTTCTTGGTGATGTAGTTCCGCTCCTTGCACTCCACGCAGGCCAGCGTGATCTTCGGGCGGACGTCGGTGGCAGCCACGGGAGTGCCTTCCTTGGACAACGAATAAGAACACAACAAGAGTAGCCGACCGGGAGTGCGATCTCCCGACCGACTACGCGGGGTAGCGGTGACCGGACTTGAACCGGTGACACAGCGATTATGAGCCGCTTGCTCTACCAACTGAGCTACACCGCCACAGTGATCCACAGCACAGCCGAGGCTGACTGCTTCTCACCGAGCCCCCATGCGGAATCGAACCGCAGACCTTCTCCTTACCATGGAGACGCTCTACCGACTGAGCTATAGGGGCGAACGAGGAAGAGATTACACGTTTCGCGCCCGGAGGTGAAATCCGTATCCCGCGGCGAAGACCGCAGGTGGGTGAGGGGTACGGGCGGACGATCCAAGGCCGGGCGTTCGATCGGGCCGCGAGCGCCGCGGCCCGACCCGATACGACTATTGCCCGCCTCCCGGCGCCCCGCCCCCCGGGCCCATAGGCTCGACGCTCATTGATCGGGAGGACCGCCCGGCGGTACGGGCCGGCGGCCCGGGGCCGACCGCACGGGCCGACGCGAGAAGGAGCCGGCGATGGACAGCGCAGCCGCCGACGGGCCGCACTCCGGACCCGGCCCGGCGGCCAACCCGCTCGGGCACGGACCGGTCCTGCTCCTCACCGGCGCCCGGCTGGCCGACGGGCGGGTGGTGGACGTCCGGATCAGCGGCGACCGGATCCAGGCGGTCGGCACCGTCGGCAGCCTCGGCCCACTGCCCGCCCTGCCCGGCGCGCCCACCGTCACCACCGGCGCCCGGATCGACCTGCGCGGCTACCTGCTGCTCCCGGCCCCCGCCGAGGCGCACGCCCACTACGACACCGCGTTCTCCGCCGCGCTGGCCGCCCCGCCGCCGGACACCCCGGCCGACCTCACCCGCCGGGTCACCGAGGCCGCGCTGACCTCGCTCGGCTACGGCGCCACCGCCCAGCGCACCCACGTCCGGATCGGCGACGTGCACGGACTGCGCCGGCTGGAGGCGGTGCTCACCGCCCGGCAGGCGCTGCGCGGGCTGGCCGAGCTCCAGGCGGTGGCGATGCCCCGGCTGCTCACCGGGCGGGCCGGCGCGGACGGCCGGGCGCAGCTGCGCGAGGCGCTCAAGCTGGGCGCCACCGCGGCCGGCGGCTGCCCGGACCTGGATCCGGACCCGGCCGGGTACGTGCAGCTGCTGCTGGAGGCCGCCCGGGAGGCGGACTGTCCGGTGGACCTGCACACCGGTGCCGCCGACGCCGCCCAACTCGCCCGGATGGCGGGCGCGTTGGCGCCGCTGCGGCCGCGGGTGACGCTCGGCCCGTGCGGGGCGCTGGCCCGGGGCGGGTCGACGGTGCTGGCGACCAGCGGGATCCGGGTCGTCTGCCTGCCGCAGAACGGCGGCTGCACCGGGCTGGAGGGCCGGACGACGGGCCTGCGGCCGGGCCTGGTGCGGGAGTTGGCCGCCGCCCGGGTGCCGCTGGCGGCGGGCAGCGGGGCGCTGCGCGACCCGTCCAACCCGGTCGGCCGGGCGGATCCGCTGGAGTCGGCGTACCTGCTGTCGGCCGGTGGGGAGCTGGACCCGGCGGCGGCGTACGACGCGGTGGCGAACCAGGCCCGGGCGGCGCTCGGGCTGGCCCCGGTCCGGGTGGACGCCGGGTTCCCGGCGGAGCTGTTGGCGGTGCGCGGGGACAGCCTGGCCGGGGCGCTCGCGGGCGGGCACAGCCGGCTGGTGGTGCACAGCGGCCGGGTGGTCAGCCGGACCAGCGCGGTCCGGGAGTTCGCGGACACGGTGGCGCTGGCGCTGCCCCGGCAGTCCGGGGCCGCGGACGGCTGATCCGGGGGACGGACCCGGCCCTGACGACAGATGGGGGCGGGCGTGGGGTGTGGGGCGCCCCGCGCGCCCCAGCGGGCCCTGGCGGGGCGGGAGGCCGTCCGGGCCCGGGGCGGCCCCCCCCCGTCCCGGGCCGCC
>NZ_JBHXEM010000004.1:116050-127776 GCF_042724755.1 Kitasatospora sp. NPDC127067
TGACCCCCCCTTGGGGGGGCGCGTCGGCGCCGCCGCGCCCCCCCTCCCCCACCTGCTGGCCGTCCTGGGACGGCTGCCGGAGCGGACCCGGGCCTCCCCCACACGGAGCCGGGCCGCTCGTTCGACACCGACACTACGCCCGCGGAACACCGCCCCCGGACGGTCTTGACGCCCTCCTGTCGTCCACCGGAGCGCTCTTGACGGCTCGTTGACGAGGGCGCGCCGGCCCTCGCCCGCCGGTCCGTCACGGCACGTACCGGTACCCGATCCCCGGCTCGGTGATCAGGTGCCGCGGCCGGGCCGGATCGCGCTCCAGCTTGCGGCGCAGCCCGGCGAAGTAGACCCGCAGGTAGTTGCCGCGCCCCTCCTGGGCCGGGCCCCACACCTCGCGCAGGATCTGCCGCCCGGGCACCAGCCGCCCGGGGTTGGCGAGCAGCAGGGCGAGGATGCGCCACTCGGTCGGGGTGAGCCGGACCGGGCCGTTCGGTCCGTTCACCGCGGTGGCCGCGAGGTCCACGGTGTGGTCGCCGATCACCGGCCGGCCCGACGGCACGCCGCCCGGCGGCCGGCGCAGCACGGCGCGCAGCCGGGCCAGCAGTTCCTCCATCAGGAACGGCTTGGTGAGGTAGTCGTCGGCGCCCGCGTCCAGGGCGCCCACCTTGTCGGCGGCGTCCGTCCGGCCGGAGAGCACGATGATCGGCATCGCGCTGCGGGTGCGCAGGCCGCGCAGCACGTCCATCCCGTCGAGGTCGGGCAGGCCGAGGTCGAGCAGGACGGCGTCCGGGGCGCTGTGCGCGGCGCGGTCGAGCGCCTCGCCGCCGCTGGCGGCGGTGCGGACGGCGTACTGCCGGGCGCTGAGGTTGATCCGCAGGGTGCGCAGGAGGGCCGGCTCGTCGTCGACGACCAGGATCTCACTCATGTCGCGATTCCTCCCCGGGGTGTCCGGGCTCGGTGGCGGCGGGGTCTGAGGTGGCGGGGGCTGTGGCGGCGGGCCCGGTGGTGGCGGCGGGCAGGGTGAGCAGCATGGTGGTGCCTCCACCCGGGGTGTCCTCGACCTCCAGGCTGCCGCCCATCGCCTCGGCGAGGCCCCGGGAGAGGGCGAGGCCGAGGCCGACGCCGGTGGTGTTGTCGGTGTCGCCGAGGCGCTGGAAGGGCAGGAAGACCCGGTCGCGGTCCTCGGGGGCGATGCCGGGGCCGCGGTCGATCACCCGGATCTCGACCTGGTCGGCGTGGTGGCTGGCGGTGACCAGGACGGGCGCGCCGGGGGCGTTGTACCGCAGCGCGTTGGTGATCACGTTGGCGAGCACCCGCTCCAGCAGCGGCGGGTCGGCGAGCACCGGCGGCGTGGTCTCCAGGTCGAGCGGCTGGACCGGTGCGTACGGGTCGGGGAGGCTGTCCAGCGCCCGGGGCAGGATCTCGTCCAGGTGGGTCTCGGTGAGGTGCAGGGTGAGCGCGCCGGCCTGGAGGCGGCTCATGTCGAGCAGGTTGTCGACCAGCCGGGTGAGCTTGACCAGCGACTCGTCGGCGGTGGCGAGGAGTTCGGACTGGTCCTCGGGCGAGAACTCGACGTCGGGGCTGCGCAGCGAGCCGACCGAGGCGCGGGCGGCGGCCAGCGGGGTGCGCAGGTCGTGGCTGACGGCGGCGAGCAGGGCGGTGCGCATCCGGTCGGCGGCCTTGATCGGCTCGACCTCGGCGGCGACCACGGCCAGCCGGTCGCGCTCCAGCGCGGCGGCGACGTGGGCGGCGAAGGCGGTCAGCACCCGCTGGTCGGCGGCGGGCAGCCGGCGGCCGGTGAGCACCAGGACGGCGTCCGGGCCGACCGGGACCTCGGTGGTCTCGTGCGGCCCGTCGCCGTCGCCCCGGTGGTCCCCCGCGCAGTGCGCGAGCGCCTCGCCGTCGACCCGCGAGAGCAGGGCGACGGCCCGCATGCCGAAGGCCGTCCGGGACTTCTCCAGCAGGGCGGGCAGCGCGTCGGCGCCTCGCAGCACGCTGCCCGCCAGGGTGGAGAGGGTCTCGGCCTCGGCGGTGGCGCGGGCGGCCCGGCTGGTGAGCCGGCCGGCGTGGTCGACCACGGTGGAGACGGTGAGCGCGATGGCGGCGAAGACCACCAGGGCGACGATGTTGTTGGTCTCGCCGATGGTCAGACTGTGGATCGGCGGGATGAAGTAGTAGTTCAGCAGCACCGAGGCGACGACCGAGGCCAGCAGGGCCGACACGGCTCCGCCGAGCAGGGCGACGATGACCACGCCGAGCTGGAAGATCAGCGCTTCGGTGGTCAGGTTGATGCTGTGGTGCGCCTGGGAGAGCAGGGCGGTGAGCAGCCAGGGCACCGCCAGTCCGGCCAGGTAGCCGGCGAAGGTGCGGCGCCGGGAGTGGCGGCGGCCGAGCGAGGGCAGCCGGCCGCGGCCGGTGAACTCGTGGGTGACCATGTGGACGTCGATGTCCTCGGAGGCGTCCACGGTGGTCTGCCCGGTGCCGGGGCCGGTGAGGAAGCGGTTGATCCGGCCGCGGCGGCTGGTGCCGAGCACCAGCTGGGTGGCGTGGTGGGCGCGGGCGAAGGTGAGCAGCGCGGTGGGGACGTCGTCGCCGACCACCACGTGGTAGCTGCCGCCGAGGGCCTCCGCCAGCTGCCGCTGCTGGGCGAGCGCGCCGGAGGAGGCGCCGGCCAGGCCGTCGCTGCGGGAGACGTGGACGGCCAGCAGCTCGCCGCCGGCCGTGCGGTCGGCGATCCGGGCGGCGCGGCGGATCAGGGTCTCGCCCTCGGGGCCGCCGGTGAGGGCGACCACGACCCGCTCGCGGGTCTCCCAGACCCGGTCGATGTTGTGGCTGGCCCGGTAGTCGCGCAGGCCCTCGTCCACCCGCCCGGCCACCCAGAGCAGGGCGAGTTCGCGCAGGGCGGTGAGGTTGCCGACCCGGAAGTAGTTCGAGAGCGCGGCGTCCACCTTCTCCGCCCGGTAGACGTTGCCGTGGGCCATCCGGCGGCGCAGCGCCTGCGGGGCCATGTCGACGAGTTCGATCTGGTCGGCCCGGCGGACCACCTCGTCCGGGACGGTCTCGCGCTGCGGGATGCCGGTGATCTTCCGGACGACGTCGTTCAGCGATTCCAGGTGCTGGATGTTGACGGTGGTGATGACGTCGATCCCGGCGGCCAGGATCTCCTCGACGTCCTGCCACCGCTTGGCGTGCCGGCCGCCGGGGACGTTGGTGTGCGCCAGCTCGTCCACCAGCACGACGGACGGGCGGCGGGCGAGCACGCCGTCGAGGTCCATCTCGTCGAACTCGGCGTCCCGGTAGGCGCGCCGGACCCGCGGCAGGACCTCCAGGCCGGCCAGCATGGCCTCGGTGTGGCGTCTACCGTGGCACTCGATGTACCCGACCACGACGTCGGCCCCGCGCTGCTGTCTGCGCCGGGCCTCGTCCAGCATCCGATAGGTCTTGCCGACCCCCGGCGCGGAGCCGAGGTACACCCTCAGGCGGCCGCCGCGGTTGCCGGTGCCGGGGGTGAGGTCGCGGGCCATGGGCACAGCTCTTTCCATCGAAAAGTGGTGCACGTCTGCGGACGCGGGTCGGCCGGCCCGGTCACCCGTCTGTGTGAGGTGATGTCACTTCTGCTCGCTGAGCGCCTTGTTGAGCAGCACGACGTTGACGCCCTCGTTGCCGAGGAAGCCGAGCGAGCGGCTCTCGGTGTACTCGTCGACCAGCTTGGTCACGGCCTCCACCGGCAGGCCGCGGTTCCCGGCCACCCGGTCGACCTGCTCCTTGGCGTACGCGACGGAGATGTGCGGGTCGAGGCCGGAGCCGGAGGCGGTCAGCGCGTCGGCCGGGACGCTCGCCGGGTCGACGCCGTCGAACGCGGCGACGGCGGCGCGGCGGTCCTCGACGGCCTTCAGCAGGTCCTCGCTGTTCGGGCCGAGGTTGCTGGCGCTGGAGGAGGAGGCGTCGTAGCCGGTCCCGGCCGCGGAGGGGCGGGGCTGGAACCACTTCGGGTCCGGCCGGGCCTCCTCCTTCGGGTCGTCCGGGTTCTTCTTCGGGAGGTTGAAGTTCTGGCCGATCAGGCTGGAACCGACCTCCTTGCCGTCGGACGTCACGGGCGAGCCGTTGGCCTTGTCGGTGAAGGCGGCCTGGGAGATGCCGGTGATCAGCAGGGGGTAGGCGATCCCGAGGATCACGGTGAGCACCAGGAGTGCCCGCAGGGCGGTGAAATGGGTGCGGAGGATGGTCGGCAGGGGCTTGGACATGGTTTTCTCTCCTTCCCTGCGTCAGCTGAGGCCGGGGATGAACTGGACGATCAGGTCGATCAGCTTGATGCCGACGAACGGCACCACCAGGCCGCCGAAGCCGTAGACCCCGATGTTGCGGCGCAGCAGCGAGCTGGCGTCGGACGGGCGGTAGCGCACGCCGCGCAGGGCGAGCGGGATCAGGCCGATGATGACCAGGGCGTTGAAGATGATCGCCGAGGTGATCGCGGACTGCGGGCTGTGCAGGCCCATGATGTTGAGGTGGCTCAGGCCCGGGTAGACCCCGGCGAACATCGCGGGGATGATCGCGAAGTACTTGGCCACGTCGTTGGCGATCGAGAAGGTGGTCAGCGCGCCGCGGGTGATCAGCAGCTGCTTGCCGATCTCCACGATCTCGATCAGCTTGGTCGGGTTGGAGTCCAGGTCGACCATGTTGCCGGCCTCCTTGGCCGCCATGGTCCCGGTGTTCATCGCGACACCGACGTCGGCCTGGGCGAGCGCGGGGGCGTCGTTGGTGCCGTCGCCGGTCATCGCGACCAGCTTGCCGCCCTCCTGCTCCTTCTTGATCAGGGCCATCTTGTCCTCGGGCGTGGCCTCGGCGAGGAAGTCGTCCACGCCGGCCTCCTCCGCGATCGCCTTGGCGGTCAGCGGGTTGTCGCCCGTGATCATGATGGTCTTGATGCCCATCCGGCGGAGCTCGTCGAAGCGCTCCCGCATGCCCTCCTTGACCACGTCCTTGAGGTGGATGACCCCGAGGACGCGGGCCGGCCCGCTGCCGACCTTGGTGGCGACGACCAGCGGGGTGCCACCGGCCGCGGAGATGCCGTCGACCAGGGTGGCGACCTCGTCGCCGACCGAACCGCCGTTCTCGGTCACCCAGTTGGAGACCGAGCCGGCCGCGCCCTTGCGGACCTGGTGGACGCCCTCGGCCTCGTCCAGGTCCATGCCCGACATCCGGGTCTGGGCGGTGAACGGCACCCAGGTGGCGTGGGTCAGCTCGCCCTGGGCGCGGGCCCGCAGACCGTACTCGGTCTTCGCGAGGACCACGATCGAGCGGCCCTCCGGGGTCTCGTCCGCGAGCGAGGAGAGCTGCGCGGCGCCGGCCAGTTCGTCGGTGGACACGCCCGGGGCGGCCAGGAACTCGGCGGCCTGGCGGTTGCCCAGGGTGATGGTGCCGGTCTTGTCGAGCAGCAGGGTGTTGACGTCGCCGGCGGCCTCGACGGCGCGGCCGGACATCGCCAGCACGTTGCGCTGCACCAGCCGGTCCATGCCGGCGATGCCGATCGCGGAGAGCAGCGCGCCGATGGTGGTCGGGATGAGCGCCACGATCAGGGCGACCAGGACGATCATCGACTGCGGGGCACCCGCGTAGGTGGCCATCGGCTGGAGGGTCACGACCGCGACCAGGAAGACGATGGTCAGCGAGGCCAGCAGGATGTTGAGCGCGATCTCGTTCGGCGTCTTCTGCCGGGCGGCACCCTCGACCAGGGCGATCATCCGGTCGATGAACGACTTGCCGGGCTCCGAGGCGATCTTCACCACGATCCGGTCGGACAGCACCTTGGTGCCGCCGGTGACGGCACTGCGGTCGCCGCCGGACTCCCGGATGACGGGCGCGGACTCGCCGGTGATCGCCGACTCGTCGACGCTGGCGACGCCCTCGACCACGTCACCGTCGCCGGGGATGATCTGGCCGGCCTCGACCACCACGTGGTCGCCGAGCCTCAGCGCGGTGCCGGGCACCTCCTCCTCGGCCCGGGTGGCGGGCCAGTCGGTGAGCCGGCGGGCGACGCTCTCGGTCTTGGTCTTGCGCAGGGTGTCGGCCTGGGCCTTGCCGCGGCCCTCGGCCACGGCCTCGGCCAGGTTGGCGAACACCGTGGTGAGCCAGAGCCAGACGGTGATGGCCCAGGCGAACACGGACGGGTCGGCTATCGCGGAGACCGTGGTGACCACCGAGCCGACCTCGACGACGAACATCACCGGGTTCTTGATCATCACCCGGGGGTCGAGCTTCTTCACCGCGTCCGGCAGGGACGCGAGGATCAGCTTCGGGTCGAGCAGGCCGCTCGCCACTCTGTGCGGCGCGGCGGGCTCCGACTTGTCGGCCGGTGCGGGGTTGAGCGTAGAGGTGGACATCAGGAGGACAGACCTTCCGCGATCGGCCCGAGAGCCAGGGCCGGGAAGTAGGTGAGGCCGACGACGATCAGGATCACGCCCGACAGCAGGCCCACGAACAGCGGCTTGTGGGTGGGCAGGGTGCCCGGGGTGGCCGGGACCGGCTGCTGCTGGGCGAGCGAGCCGGCCAGCGCCAGGACGAAGACGATCGGCAGCAGACGACCGAAGATCATCGCCAGACCGAGCGCGGTGTCGTACCAGTCGGTGTTGACGGTGATGCCGCCGAAGGCCGAACCGTTGTTGTTGGCGGCCGAGGTGAAGGCGTACAGCACCTCGGAGAAGCCGTGGGCGCCCGAGTTGAGCATCCCGGCGCGCTCGCCCGGCAGGGCCATCGCCACGCCCGTGCCGACCAGCACGATCGTCGGCGTGGTGAGGATGTACAGCGAGGCGAACTTCATCTCCCGGCCGCCGAGCTTCTTGCCCAGGTACTCGGGGGTGCGGCCGACCATCAGGCCGGCGACGAACACCGCGACGACCGCGAGCACCAGCATCCCGTACAGGCCGGAGCCCACACCGCCGGGCGCGATCTCGCCCAGCATCATGTTGAAGACCGTCAGCCCGCCGCCGAACGGCGTGTACGAGTCGTGGAAGGAGTTCACCGCACCGGTCGAGGTCAGCGTGGTCGAGGCGGCGAACAGCGAGCTGGCGGCGATGCCGAAGCGCTGCTCCTTGCCCTCCATCGCGGCGCCCGCGGCCTGCAGGGCGCTGCCCTGGTGCTGCGACTCGGCGAAGGTCAGCAGGGCCACCGAGGCGACCCAGAACAGGCCCATCACGGCGACGATCGCGTAGCCCTGGCGGTTGTCCCCCACCATCCGGCCGAAGGTCCGCGGCAGCGCGAACGGGATCAGCAGGATCAGGAAGATCTCGACCAGGTTGGTGAAGCCGGTCGGGTTCTCGAACGGGTGCGCCGAGTTGGCGTTGAAGAAGCCGCCGCCGTTGGTGCCGAGCAGCTTGATGACCTCCTGGGAGGCCACCGGGCCGCCCGGGATCTTCTGGACGTCACCCGCGAGGTTGGTGACCTCGTGGAAGCCGTGGAAGTTCTGGATCACGCCGTTGGCGGCCAGGACCAGGGCGAAGACGATCGAGATCGGCAGCAGCAGGCGCAGGCTGATCCGGGTGAGGTCCACCCAGAAGTTGCCGACCCGGTCCGTCCTGTTGCGGGTGAAGCCCCGGATCAGCGCGGCGACGACGGCGATGCCGACGGCCGCGGAGACGAAGTTCTGCACCGCCAGGCCCGCCATCTGCGCCAGGTGGCCCATCGCGGACTCGCCGCCGTAGGACTGCCAGTTGGTGTTGGCGACGAACGAGATCGCGGTGTTCCAGGCCTGGTGGCCCTCCATCTGCGGAACACCCAGGTTCAGCAGCAGGTAGCCCTGGAGGCGGATCAGGCCGTAGAGGAAGAGGACGGAGACGGCGGAGAAGGCCAGCACCGAACGGAGGTAGGCCGGCCAGCGCTGATCGGCGTCGCCGTCGACGCCGATCACCTTGTAGATGCCGCGCTCGACTCCGAGGTGCTTGGCGGACGTGAGGAGCTTGGCGATGTAGTCGCCGAGGGGGCGGTAGCACAGGGCCAGCGCGCCGACGAGGGCGATGACCTGGAGCCAGCCCGCGAGAGTGGAGCTCATGTCAGAACTTCTCCGGGTAGATCAGCGCGACGACGAGATAGCCGACGAGGGCGACGGCCACGATCAGACCAGCGATGTTCTCGGCGCTCACAGCTTCTCCACCCCCCGCGCGATCAGGGCGATGACGGCGAACACGGCGACCGTGACACCGACGTAGATGAGATCGGACATGGGCTCCACCAGAGTGGTTCGGGAGATGCCGCGACCTGGGCCGGAAGGGCTCGCGCGGCGCCGGCGGACGACCGGCAGATGCAGCAAACCAGCCGTCAGGGGCGCGTTATGGGGCCCTGACGCCCTCCATACGGGTGACGGCGCGACGTTGACGCGGCCTTGACGGGCGCTTCACCGGACCGAGACCGTCGTGATCGGGCCGAGATCCGGCGGGGGCGGACGGGGGTGCGGCGGCGGTGCTCGTCGGGCGTCGCCGTGCGTCGCCGTGCGGGGAACGTGGCGGGACCGTGCCGGGAGCGTGCTGGGAAACGGAGCGGCCCCGGACGGCGGTCTGCCGTCCGGGGCCGTCCTCCCCCGCTCCTGGTCACATCCGCATGCGCAGCCGGCAGACCACCGCGTCGGTGTGCCGCCGCAGGGCACGGTCGATCACGGCGCCGCGCCGGTTCTGCAGCGCCCGCTGCCACCAGCGGGCCGGCTCCACCTCGGGGATCAGCACGGTCAGCCGGTCGTAGGCGTGCTCCGCCCCCAGCTCGTTGACGAAGTCGGCGATCGGCCGGCCCAGCCGGCGGTGGACGTCCGGGATCTCCACCAGCGGCACGCCCGGACGCCACAGCTCCCAGTCCCGGCGCAGCGCCTCCGCGGCGGCCGGCTCGTGCACCACCGTCACCGCCATCACCTCGTCGCCGAGCGAGAGCGCCGCCGACAGGCCGTCCCGGGTCAGCCGGGTGATCGCGGTCACCGGGACGACGACCAGGCTGCGCTGCCTGGTCACCGGGCCGGGCACCCGGCCCAGCTCCAGCCGCTCGCCGATCCGCGCGTAGCTGCGGTGGACCGCCTCGAACAGCACCACCAGCAGCGGCAGCGCCACCACGATGCCCCAGGCGCCCTCGGTGAACTTGGTGCCGGTGACGACCAGCGCCGCGACGCCGGTGAGCAGCGCGCCGAAACCGTTCAGCACGGCCTTCCACCGCCAGCCGGACGGCCGGTGCAGCAGCCAGTGCCGGACCATGCCGACCTGACAGACGGTGAAGCCGACGAACACGCCGATGGAGAACAGCGGCACCAGGCTGTTGACGTCCCCGCCGGAGCCGACCAGCAGCGCCGCCGACACCGCGGCCAGGAACAGCACGCCGTACCGGTACACCTGGCGGTCGGCACGCAGCGCGAACACGTGCGGGAGGTGGTTGTCCCGGGCGAGCAGGTCGAGCAGCACCGGCAGCCCGCCGAAGGAGGTGTTGGCGGCGAGCCCGAGCAGCACCACGGTGGCGAACTGGACGACGTAGAAGCCGAAACCGTGGCCGAGCGAGGCGTCGGCGAGCTGGGCGAGCACCGTGACGCCCTCGACCGGCTGGAGGTGGAAGCGGCCGATCAGCACGGCCAGCCCGATCAGCATCACGCCGAGCAGGGCGCCGAGCGCGACCTCGGTGTGCTGGGCGCGCCTGACCCGCGGGGTGCGGAAGGAGGGGACGGCGTTGGCCACCGCCTCCACGCCGGTCAGCGCGGAGCAGCCGGCCGCGAAGGCCTTGAGCAGCAGCAGCGCGCCGACGGCGGTGGCGTTCTCGGCGAGCGCCGAGGCGTGGCCGGCGGCGGCCGCGGTGCTGGCCGGGCCGTCCCGGAACAGCCCGACCACGACGATCGCCAGGATGGAGAGCACGAAGACGGCGGTCGGCGCCATGAACCAGCGTGCCGACTCGGCGATCCCGCGCAGGTTCACCGTGGTGACCAGCGCGAGCACGCCCAGGCAGAGCCAGACCCGGTCGTCGTACAGGCCCGGGACGGCCGAGGTGAGCGCGGCGACGCCGGCGGTGACCGAGACCGCGACGTTCAGGACGTAGTCGACGACCAGCGAGGCGGCCGCGGTCAGCGCGGTCCGGCGGCCCAGGTGCGCCTTGGCCACCGCGTAGGAGCCGCCGCCGTCCGGGAAGGCCGCGATCACCTGCCGGTAGGAGGCGACCAGCACCGCCAGCAGCAGGGCGATCGCCGCGGTGACCGGCAGCGTGAAGCCCAGCCCGTACGCCCCGGCGGCGGCGAGCACCAGCACGATCGACTCCGGCCCGTACGCGACCGAGGCCATGGCGTCCAGCGAGAGCGCGGCCAGCCCGCCGAGCGCGCTGAGCCGGTGCCGCTCGTCGCCCGTACCGGTGTCCGGCGGCTCGGGTTCGGCCGTGACGGCCGGGGTGGTGGTGGCGCTGGACATCGGACGGACCTCCGCAGTCGGTAGTTGGTCCGATCCTGCGGTCCGCGCACCCGCCGCCCCGGCGGGCCCTACGCGTTCCTGACGCCGCCACGAGCGGCCTTGACGCGCCCTTGACGCGGCGGCCGCGCCGCGCCGCGCGGCCCCGTCCGGTGGCTGTTGGCGGGGGTGGGGCGAGCCGTTGTCCCGGCGGTCGCCGGCTGGGAAGACGATCAGCTCTGTCGAAGGACTCCCACCCCCGGGCCCCACTCTGCTGCCTGCCACCCGTAATTGCAAGCAATGTGCAATAAGTAGCCCGGCCGGCCCCGCCCCCACGGAACCACCTGGACACAACGAAACAGCCCCCGATCCGCGTTTCCGCAGATCGGGGGCTGTTTCTCCATCCTGTGGCTGGTGCAGGGTTCGAACCTGCGTAGCTTGCGCGACAGATTTACAGTCTGCTCCCTTTGGCCGCTCGGGCAACCAGCCAGGATCTTCGTTTCCCGGGGTGTTCACCCCGTTCGACTTGGTAAACCATACCCGATGCCGGGGGGTGCTCCGCCACTCGATAGATCACGCAATGATCAAGGAACCGCGGGCGGGCGGTACGGGCGGGGCAGGTGTGGCGCTGGATAGGCTGGGACTCCGGACGCCCGCGAGGGCGGGCCGTGCCAGTGAAGCCAGAGCATCAAGGAGACCAACACCCATGGCCGACTCCAGTTTCGACATCGTCTCGAAGGTCGAGTGGCAGGAGGTCGACAACGCGATCAACCAGACCTCCCGTGAGATCGCGACGCGCTTCGACTTCAAGGGCGTCGGCGGCGAGATCAGCCGCACCGCCGAGAAGATCGAGATGAAGGCGAACGGCGAGGAGCGCGTGCGCGCCATCCTCGACGTCCTGCAGACCAAGTTCATCAAGCGCGGCCTGTCGCTGAAGGCTCTGGACGCCGGCGAGCCGCAGCTGTCCGGCAAGGAGTACAAGATCTTCGCCAACGTCAAGGAGGGCATCACCACGGAGGACGCGAAGAAGGTCGCGAAGATCATCCGTGACGAGGGCCCGAAGGGCGTCAAGGCGCAGGTCCAGGGCGACGAGCTGCGCGTCAGCTCGAAGAGCCGCGACGACCTCCAGGCCGTGCAGGCCCTGCTCAAGGGCAAGGACCTGGACTTCGCGCTCCAGTACGTGAACTACCGCTAGCACCGGCCCCGGCCTGCGGCGACGCAGGCTCCGAGCGGCTGCGGGACAGAACGGGGGGGGGGCGCCCCCCCGACCAGGGTGGGCGGCCCCCCCGGTAGCGGCCCCCCCATAATTTGCGCCCCTATTAGTGGGGGGAGTTAGCATCACCC
>NZ_JBHXEM010000004.1:127786-152766 GCF_042724755.1 Kitasatospora sp. NPDC127067
CATCCGGGGGGCGCGCCCCCCCACCTTTTGCGGTCCCGCGCCCCCGTTTTCCGTGCCCCGTTTTCTGTGCCCCCGTTTTCTGTGCGCCGTTTTCCGTGCACCGCTTTCCGTGCACCGCTTTCCGCGTGCCCGGCCGGCCGGAGACAGGCTCTAGCGCAGGAGCCATTCGCGGGTCAGTTCCATCACCTCGGCGCGGCTGCGGCCCTCGTGGTCGACGGCGACGAGGTGGTGGCCGATCCGGAGCGAGAAGCTGATCAGGCTGCGGACCTCGACGTCGTCCGGGTCGGGGCAGAACGACGCGTAGAGCGAACGCAGGTAGGCCATCCGGCGGTTGTCCACGCGGCGCAGGCGTTCGGCGACCGCTTCGTCGCGCCGCGCCCAGTCGCGGATCGCCAGGTCGACGGTGGTGCCGGTCACGGGCCCGTCGCCGCTGGTGGCGGCGATCGCGAAGAGTCGCCCGAGCCGGGTCCGGGCGTCGCCGCCCTCGTCCTCGACCTGGGCGATCACACCCTCGGTGACCTCCCGCTCCCAGGTGTCGAGCATCTCGTCGAGCAGTGCGCCCCGGCTGCGGAAGTACCCGTAGAAGCCGCCCTTGGTGACGCCGAGCGCCTGGGCGAGCGGCTCGACGCGCACCGCCTCCGGGCCGCCGGCCGCGAGCGCCCGCAGCCCCTCCTCGATCCACCGGGCGCGCGGCGTCCGCGTCACGCCCATGCCGGGCTCCTCGCCGCGTCTCGTTCCACTGTGTCGCTCCTCACGCTCACGCCCTTGTACATACGCCACCGTACACGCGGGTCTAGCCTGGCTCTATACGGCACCGTACAGACAGGGGCACGCAGATGAGACTCCCCCGCACGGCACACACCTCCCGCCCGTGGCGGATCCACGAGATCGCCCCCGACTTCCGCCTGGAGGACGTGTGGGCCCTGCCGACCCCCGGCAGCCCCGACGACCTCGCCCGCCTGGTCGACCAGTTCGCCAACGGCACCGGCGCCCCGATGTCCGCCTCCCCCGTCGTCCGCCTCCTCTTCGCGGCCCGCTGGAAGCTCGGCGCCCTGCTCGGCTGGGACAAGCCCGACGCCGGCCTCGACACCCGCGTCCCCACCCTCCGCGACCGCCTCCCGGCCGATCTCCGGGACGCCCCGCGCGGCCCCGACACCCGCTCCGCGCCGTTCCGCTCCGTCTACCTGCTCCACGACGAGTGGACCGCCGAGACGGCCAACCGCACCGTCCACGGCATCCTCCACCTCGGCTGGGTCGAGACCGCTCCCGGCAGCGGCGCGTACCGCGCCCAGATGGCCGTCCTGGTCAAGCCCAACGGGCTCCTCGGCCACCTCTACATGGCCGCCATCAAGCCCTTCCGGTACCTCGGCGTCTACCCGGCCCTCCTGCGCTCCATCGGCCGGCGCTGGCAGGCCGACTCGCCCGCCTCGCGCTGACCGCACGGGGGCGGGCACAGCCCCGGGCACAAGCGCGGGCGCAGGCACAAGCGCGCACACGGGCGCGGGCACGGACGGCGGCGGCGGCGGGGTCAGTCGGCCGGCTCGGCCCAGCCGCCGGTGCTGCGGTGCCGCCCCAGGCCGACCGACTCGAACTCGTCCGCCCGGCCCTCCTCGGCGCGGGCGCCGATCCGCCGCAGGGCGCGGGAGATCGGGGTGCCCTCGGCCGGGGCTGGCTCGAATTCGCCGATGGTGAGCGGGCCGAGGGTGACCGCGCCGTCCACCCAGACGGCCGCGCGCTGGGTGCCGCCGCCACCGAAGTACCGCGCCTCGACGCGGGCGATCGGTCCGGCCTTCGACCAGGCGGCGAGCCGGAGTTCGAAGCCGTCCGCGGGCCGGCCGGGCCCGGCCCCGCTGCCGGGCCTGCGCAGGACGCCGTCTCCCTGGAGCGCGGTGAGGACGGCGGAGGTGACCGGGATCAGGGCCAGCCCCTGCGCCAACGGCACCACCCGGGCCGCCGGAACCTCCGCCGCCGCCACCGTCAGCAGCTCCCGTGTTCCTATCAGCGCCTGGAGTTCGTAGGACATGCCGGACATGGTGTCCCACCGCACCGACAGACGACCCGGAATTTATGATTCCGTGCCCGGTCGGAGACCGTAGAGCAGGGTAAAGACGGTCACATCCAGCGCATCCTCGGCCGCACTCGGCCCTTCTTCGTTCAGTTCGTCGAAGATTTCGGCCAGTTGGGATCGCAGCCGGTCCAACCGGTCCGGGCTGAGCCGCAGTGCGAAGTCCGCGAACAGTCCGGACGGCGGGCCCGAACCACCGGGCGGCCGGCCGAAGTCCAGCCGGCCTTCGGCGATCCTGGCGCGGAAGTCGGACCGCACCCGGTCCATCGCGGCCACGACGGCCTCGTACGCCTCGGAGCGGGCCGGGGAGTCGGCGGTGAACATCTCCGGGGCCAGCCGGATCGCCCCCTGGGCGACCCGGTAGCGGCTCTCCACGATGCCCGAGACCAGCCGGGTGCCGGCCACCAGGACCAGCCCGGCCTTCTCCAACTGCTTGATGTGCCGGTAGAGCTTGGTCTGCGGCTCGTTGAGCGTGGCGGCGAGCTCCTTGGCCGTCAGCGGACGGTCCTCGGAGGACTGCAGCGCGCCGAGGATGGCCAGGCGCAGCGGGTCGGCCAGGGCCTTGAGCACCGCGACGTCGGACACCTGGCGTTCCTTGACCCAGGTGACGGGCTGCTGCTCGCCGCCGTCGGCGGCCTCCGGTGTGTGCTCGACCACGGGGCCACCCTTCCAGATCGGCCGCTCCGTTCGCAATCACGCCCCGGTGAGCGCTCACCACCGAGCCATCAATCACCCTTGCGAAACCAATGACGCCTGCGACATCATTCATGCAGACGTGAATGATTGCGGCAATCGCGAACGATGGGGGCGGGACATGGCGGACCAACCGACGACGACAACGGCGATGGAGCACCCCGGACCGGCCGACGCCCCGCCGTCCGTGCCCCCGCCGCCCGCGCCTTCCCCGTCCGCACCTTCGTCGCCCGCACCGCCGCCGCTCGTACCACTGCGGCGCAACCTGCGGTTCCAGGCCCTCTGGGCCGGCCAGGCCTCCGCGACCCTCGGCATGGTGATCGGCGACACCGCCTTCCCCCTGCTGGTCCTCGCGCTCACCGGCTCCTCCACCTCCGCCGGAGCCTTCGGCGCCGTGCAGATGGCCGCCACCCTGCTGCTGGGCGTCCACGGCGGCGTGGTGGCCGACCGGGTGAACCGTCGCCGGGTGCTGATCGCCGCCGACAGCGCTCGGTTACTCGCCCTCGCCAGCGTCCCGGTGGCCCTGGCGTTCGGCCCGCCGAACCTGGTCCACCTGCTGCTGGTCGCCGCCGTGATCGGCGCGACGATCGCCTACAGCGGCCCGGTCCGGCTGCTCGCGCTGCGCTCGGTGGTCCCGCCGGAGCAGCTCTCCCAGGCCCTGGCCCAGGACGAGGCCCGGATGAGCGGCGCCTCGCTGGCGGGACCGCCACTGGCCGGGTTCCTGTTCGGGCTCGGCCACGCGGTCCCCTTCCTCGGCGCCGCGCTCGCCTCCCTGCTCGCGGTGACCGCCGCCGTCGCGGTGCGCTTCCCCAGCCCGCACGAGTCCGGGGACGCCGACCGGTCCACCGGGAACAGCGCCCTGGCGGGATTCCGCGTCCTCGCCGCCTCCCCGCTGCTGCGGACCGCCCTGGCCGTCCTGCTGGTGATCAATCTCGCCGGGGCCTCCCTGCTGCTGCCCGTCATGGTGCTGCTGCGCGAGCACGGCACCAGCGGCACCGGGATCGGCCTGGCCCTGGCCGGCGAGGCGGTCGGGGCGCTGGCCGGCACCGCCCTGGTCGCCCGGCTGCACCGGCTGGCGGGCCCCGGCGTACTGCTGCTGGCGGTGGCCTGGAGCGCCGTACCGGTCCCGCTGGCGCCGCTGCTGCCCGGCGGGGCGCCGACCGTCTTCGCCGCGCTGTTCGTGTTCGGCGCGGGCGTGCCGACCCTGCGGGTGATGCTCGACCTGCTGGTCTTCCGTCAGGTGCCGGACGCGCTGCGCGGCCGGGTGATCGCGGCGACCATGACGCTGCTCACCGCCGGCATGCCCGCCGGGAGCTTCGTCACCGGCCTGCTGCTGGACCGCTCCTCCCCCGCCACCGCGCTGGTCGGGATCAGCGCCCTGCTCGCCGCCGCTCTGCTGGCCGCGACCGCGAGCCGCACGCTGCGGCGCGCCGTGTGGCCCACTGCCGAGTCCGCCGCATCCGCTGAATCCACCAAGTCCACCAAGTCCACCGAGTCGGCCGAGTCGGCCGACCGGCAGGACTGACGCCCCGGGTCGGCCGCCGCTCACCCGCACGGCCGTCCGCCGCATGCGGTGGGCCCGGCAACCGGGTGAACTGGCCGGGTAACGCCCGCCCCCGAGGGCTTCCCGGGGCGGGCCGCGGACCCGCCGTGCCCGCCCACGCCTCGCCCGGTACCGGAGCGCCCACCGGATCGCCGTCCGGAGAGCGATCCGCATCGCCGTCCGGATCGCGCCGGTTCCTCCCCGAGGGCTTCGCCAACTCGACGAGGAAGTGATGGAGTTGACGCGATGGAGTCCCAGCAGCGCCCGTCCGGCCCCCGAGGAGGAACCGCCGTGCCCCGCCCCTTCACCGTCGAGGACCACACCGCCCGGATGTCCCGCGCCACCGCCGAGGCGACCGCCGCCGGTCTGGCCGGCCTGGTCGTCGCGCCCGGTCCCGACCTGGCCTACCTGTGCGGCTACTCGCCCACCGCGATCACCGAGCGACTGACCGCCCTCGTCCTCACCGCCGGAAGCGAACCCGCTCTGGTGGTGCCCAAGTTGGAGCGCCCGGATGCCGAGAAGGCGGTCGGCGCCCCGGCCGTCGGGCTGCTCGACTGGTCCGACGGCGAGGACCCGTTCGCCACCGTCGGCCCGCTGCTCGACCCGGCCGGACGGTACGGCGTCTCCGACAACACCTGGGCGCTGCACCTGCTCGGCTTCCAGGCCGCGCTGCCCGGCGTCTCCTTCGTCTCGCTCACCGACTGCCTGCCGATGCTGCGCGCCGTCAAGGACACCGAGGAGCTGGACCGCCTGGCCGCCGCGGGCGGCGCGGCGGACGCCGCCTACCGGGGCATCCTGGAGGTCGAGTTCGCCGGCCGCCGGGAGACCGACGTGGCCGCCGACCTCGGCGCGCTGCTCATCCAGTACGGGCACAGCCAGGTCGACTTCACCGTGGTCGGCTCGGGGCCGAACGGCGCCAACCCGCACCACGAGGCCGGTGACCGGGTCATCCGTACGGGTGACACCGTGGTGCTGGACTTCGGCGGCCTCAAGGACGGCTACGGTTCCGACACCACCCGGACGGTGCACGTCGGCGCGGACGTCCCGGACGAGGTGCGCAAGGTGCACGAGCTGGTCCGACTGGCCCAGCAGACCGCCTTCGAGGCGGTGCGCCCCGGGGTAGCCTGCCAGGAGATCGACCGGATCGCCCGCCGGGTGATCACCGAGGGCGGGTACGGCGAGTACTTCATCCACCGCACCGGCCACGGCATCGGCACCACCACGCACGAACCTCCGTACCTGGTCGAGGGCGAGGAACGGCCGCTGGTGCCGGGCATGTGCTTCTCGATCGAGCCGGGGATCTACCTGCCCGGCCGGTTCGGGGTGCGGATCGAGGACATCGTGACCGTCACCCCGGCCGGCGGCCGACGCTTCAACAACACCCCGCACGAGCTGGGCATCGTGGCCTGACCCGCGCCCGACCGTGCGTCGAACCACCAGTCGAATTCACCTGTCGAACCGGGTGTCGACCGGATCGGACGTTCTTACGATCCAGTCATATTTCACCCAGAGTCCTCCAAGTTTGGGTTGCTAGTTTCGGTGCGCATGACCAAGACCCTCCCCCCGGCCCCGCACGACGCGCGGGCCGGGCAGCCACGCCCGGTGCCTCCGCCCCGCCCACGCGTGACGGGCTGGTCGAGACTCCGGTGGCTGGCCTGGCCGCTCTACCTGACGTGCCTCCTCTGGTTCCTGAGCACCGAGGGCATCCCCGCGGCCAACGACGTGCTGTTCCTCTGGCTCATCGCCGCCCTGCTGACCGCCGCCGTGCACAGCGGGCACGGCCCCCGCGGCTTCCTCCTGGTCCTGCGCGACTGGGTCCCGGTGATGGCCGTGGTGTGGGCGTACTCACTGCTGCGCGGCTACGGCGCCCACACCCCGTGGGCCCCGCACTGGCTGCCGCAGCTGCGCTTCGACGAGGTGCTCGGCTTCGGCGAGACCTGGACCGTCCGGCTCCAGCACGCGCTCTACACCGCCGGCTCACCGCATTGGTACGACTACGCCGCGGTGACCGTCTACCTCTCGCACTTCTTCGTGGTCTTCCTGCTGCTCGCGGTGCTCTGGCGACGCGCGCACCACCGCTTCCGGCAGCTGCTCGCCGCCTACCTGACGCTCACCTTCGCCGGCTTCGCCACCTACCTCCTCTACCCGGCCGACCCGCCGTGGCTGGTCTCCCAGGAGGGCAACCTGCCGCACCTGTCCCGGGTGGTCTGGGAAGTGATCTCGGTGAGCGGGCTGCCGCAGGCCGACTCCCTGCTGGAGAACGGCAGTCAGTTCGCCAACGACGTCGCCGCGATGCCCTCGCTGCACTCCGCCTACCCGGCGATGCTGCTGTTCTTCTTCTGGCCCACCGCCAACCGCTGGCTGCGGGCCGTGCTGGTCGCCTACCCGCTCGCGATGACCTTCACCCTGGTCTACGGCGCGGAGCACTTCATCATCGACGTCTTCGTCGGCTGGGCCTACGCGGCCGTGGTGGTGTTCGGCCTGCGCCGGCTGCGCAACCGCCGGGCGGCCGTCGCGACTTCGGGGCCGGCCCCGGCCCCGGGCCCGGCGGAGGACACGGCCGAGCGCGCGGCCGGGCGCACCGCCGAGGACGCGGCCGAGGAGATCGCCAGGGACACCGCCGAGCGCGCGGCGAAGGAAGCGAAGGAGGCGAAGGACGCGGCCAAGGGCACGGCAGACTTGGCCGGGTGAATCCGAGCGCACCGATGAAGCCCACCGCCGAGCAGCTGCTGGCCGCCAAGGACACCACCATCCCGGACGTCTCCGGTCCCGGGCTGCGGGTGCTGTTCTGCGGCATCAACCCGGGCCTGTGGTCCGGCGCCACCGGCCACCACTTCGCCCGCCCGGGCAACCGCTTCTGGCCGGCCCTGCACCGCTCCGGCTTCACCGGGCGCCAGTACCGCCCGGACGAGCAGCGGGAGTTGCTCGCACTCGGCCTGGGCATCACCAACGTCGCCCCGCGCACCACCGCCAAGGCGGACGAGCTGACCGCCGAGGAGCTGCGCGAGGGCGGCGCCGCGCTGCGCGCACGGGTGCTGCGGCTGCGCCCGCGCGTCCTGGCCGTGCTCGGCATCGGCGCCTACCGGACGGCCTTCGGGCAGCGCCGGGCCACGCCGGGGCGGCAACCGGAGGGCATCGGCGGCACCGAGGTGTGGGTGCTGCCGAACCCCAGCGGCCTCAACGCCCACTACACCCTGGACGGGCTGGCCGAGGAGTTCCGCAAGCTCCGGGAGGCCGTCGAGGACCCTGCCGTCGGGAACCGGTCCGTCGAGGCCTGAGCCCGCGGGGCTTGGGCCCGCGCGGTCCGGGCCTACGGGGTCCGGGCCTACGGGGCTTGGGCCGTCGCGGACCGGCCGGCCGGGGGCCGGGCCGCCGACAGCCCGGCCGGCAGCGGCAGTTCGCGCAGCTCGCGGATCAGCGCCCGGACGGGGGCCGTCCCGGCCAGCTCGGGCGTGGTGACGTACCCGACCGAGCGGCTGGGCGGCCGCGGCCCGAGGTCGGTGACGGCGAGGCCGGCCGGGGCGCCGAGCAGGGCGGTCCGGGGCATGATCGCCATGCCGAGGCCCTGGGCGACCAGCGAGAGGGCCACCGTGTCGTCCTCCACGTCCACGGTCGCGGGCGGGATCCAGTCCTGCCGCTGCCACCAGTCCCGGGTGTACGAGCCGCAGTTCTCGTCCCAGTCGACCAGCGGGAGTTCGCGCGGCGCCGGGTGGCCGTGCGGGTGCGCGAGCGCGTACGACTCCTCGTACAGCCGCACCGCGACCAGGCCCGGGGCGGGTGGCGGGCCGCCCGCGTCGAGCGTCGCCAGCCCGAGGTCGGCGCGACCGTCGGCGACCTCCCCGGCGGTGCCGCGGCCGAGCTCCCGGACGATCCGGACGTGGGTGCCGAGCCCGGGGTGGCGCTCGGCGAGCCGGGCCAGGACGGGCGGCAGCAGGTGGGCGGCGGCACTGCGGAAGGCGGCGATCCGCAGGGTGCCGGTCAGCGGTCCGTCCGCTCCCGCGCCGCGCACCTCGGGGCCCATCGCGTCCAGCAGTCGCAGGATCCGGCGGGCGTACGCCACCGCTCGCGCGCCGCCCTCGGTGGGGCGCGCGCCGTGGCGCCCCCGGTCGAAGAGCACCGCGCCGAGCTTTCGCTCGCAGGCGCGGACAGCGTGCGAGACGGCGGACTGGGTACTGCCCAGGCGTGCGGCGGCCGCCGTGAAGCTCCGCTCCTCCTCGACGGCGACCAGGGTCCGCAGCTCGTGCGGGGCGAGATCGGTCATGCGGCCGAACCTATCCCGCGATCCATCGATCCTGCTCATGGATGCCGCCGTTCCATCGACCGGCGCCCCTGCCCGGCGGCTCCCGCGCTTCCTACGGTGATCACATCCGCCCGTCCTCACCCGTCCGGAGCCCCCGATGTCCCGCCCCACCACCCGCGCCGTCCACCTGGTCTCCCGCCCCGACGGGGCGCCGACCGCCGCGAACTTCGCCTTCGTCGAGGACACCGTCCCGGCCCTCGCGGCGGGCGAGGCCCTGGTCGAGAACCTCTACCAGTCCGTCGACCCGTACATGCGCGAGGAGATGGAGGAGGGCGGCTGGGAGCTGCACGCCCCGCTGGAGGGCCGCGCCCTCGGCCGGGTGGTGGAGTCCCGGGCCGACGCCCTGCCGGTCGGGGCACTGGTCCAGCACCGCCAGGCCTGGCGCGCCCACGCGGTGGTCACCGCCGAGCGGGCGAGCCTGCTGCCCGATCTCGCCGGCGTCCCGCTCTGCTCCCACCTGTCGGTGCTCGGCGGCACCGGTCTGTCCGCCTGGGTCGCGCTGACCAGGATCGCCCGGCTCCAGCCCGGCGAGACGCTCTTCGTCTCGGCGGCCGCCGGCGGCGTCGGCACCGCCGCCGGGCAGCTCGCCCGGCTGCTCGGCGCCGGACGGATCGTCGGCAGCACCGGCTCCGCCGCCAAGGCCGCCCGCCTCACCGAGCGGCTCGGCTTCGACGCCGCCTTCGACTACCACGACGGCCCGATCGCGGACCGCCTGCGCGAGGCCGCCCCCGAGGGGCTGCACGCCTACCTGGACAACGTCGGCGGCGACCACCTGGAGGCCGCCATCGGCGCCCTGCGCGAGCGCGGCCGGATCGCCTGGTGCGGCGCGGTCGCCCAGTACAACCGGCTCGGGAACCCGCCGGCCGCCCCGCGCAACCTGTTCGACGTGGTCGGGAAGAGCCTGCGGCTGGAGGGCTTCCTGGTCCGCGACCACCTCGACGCCCGGCCGGAGCTGTACGACTTCCTGGTCCCGCACCTGCGTTCGGGCGCCGTCGTCCCGGACGAGACCGTCGTGGACGGCTTCGACCGGGTGGTGGACGCCTTCCTCGGCATGCTGCGCGGCGCCAACACCGGCAAGATGCTGGTCCGGATCGCCCACTGACCCGGCGCCGACCGGACCACCCCCGACCGGCCCGCCCCCGACCGGCCCGCCGGGCGGCCCTCACCCGGGCGGGACACAGTCCGGCAGCCCCCGCCCGGGAAGGAGTCACTCCGGCAGGACGGCCAGGTCGAGCGCGGCCAGCCGGGCCGGGTCGGCCACCACCTCGTAGCCGGCCACCCGGCCGTCCGCGACCGCCACCCGCAGCACCAGCCGCAGCCGCCCGTCCGGGGCGATCAGGATGCCGGGCGCCCCGTCCACCAGGGCCACCGCGCCGTAGCGGGCCCGGCGGCCGAAGACCGTGGTCTCCCGGGCGACGGCCCGCGCGCCCCGGGCCACCGGGTCGCGGCCGGGCCCCAGCGCCGCCGGATCGGCCCGGCGCACCACGTCGGGAGCCAGCACGGCCAGCAGGTCGGCCAGGTCCCCGCCCCGGGCGGCGGCCAGGAAGGCCTCCACCACCCGCCGGTGCCCGGCCAGCGGCTCCGGGGGCAGCGCGGCCGTCCCGCGGACCCGCTGCCGGGCCCGGCTGGCCAGCTTCTTGGCGGCCACCGGGGTCCGTCCGAGGATCGGCCCGATCCGGTCGAAGGGCACCGCGAAGCCGTCGTGCAGCACGAAGGCGACCCGCTCGGCCGGGCCCAGCCGGTCCAGCACCACGAGCAGCGCCCGGCCCACCGACTCGACCAGCAGCGCCTCCCGCTCCGGCTCCGGGCCGCCGCCCGAGCCGTCCGGCAGCGCCTCGTCGGTCGGCTCCTCGCGGCGCGCGGCACGGGCCCGCAGCAGGTCCAGGCAGATCCGGGAGACCACCGTGGTCAGCCAGCCGGGCAGGTTGCCGATCTCCGCCGGATCGGTGCGGACCAGCCGCAGCCAGGCCTCCTGCACGGCGTCCTCGGCCTCGCCGGTCGAGCCGAGCATCCGCTGGGCGATCGCCCGCAGCCGGCCGCGCTCGGCCTCGAAGCGCTCGGCGTTCACGCGCTCGGCGTCCGAGCACACGGCGTCCACGCGCTCGGCGTCCGAGCGCACGGCCTCGAAGCGTTCGGCCTCCGGGCGTCCCGCCCCCGAGGCCGCTCCCCCGCTCCGCTCCCGCCCGTCCGCCGCCCCCGGCATCGCGTTCCGGTCCATCGGTCACCTTTCCTCGGCGCGGCTCGTCACCGCTATGACGATCCGTCCCCCTCCGAGGTGACCAGGAGACCGCCATGACCTCCACCACGCTGCTCCACCTGGATTCGAGCATCAGCCCGTCCGGTTCGGTGAGCCACGCCCTGACCGCCCGCTTCGCCGACGCCTGGCGCGCCCGCCACGGCGCCCGCGTCCAGCACCGGCACCGCGACCTCGCCACCGACCCGGTGCCCACGGTGCGCGCCGCCTACGACGCCCTCGGCCGCCGCACCGAACGCAAGGGGGTGCTCCCGCTGGACGACGTCGGCCGCCTCGCCGAGGGGCCGGACGAGGCGCGGGAGTGGGCGCTCAGCCGCCCGCTGATCGAGGAGCTGCGGGCCGCCGACGTCCTGCTGGTCGGCAGCCCGATGTACAACTACACCGTCTCGGCCGGCCTCAAGTCGTGGATCGACCGGGTCACCTTCCCCGGCGTCCACCACGATCCGGAGACCGGCGAGCCGCTGCTGCGCGACACCCGCGTGGTGGTCGTCGCGGTCCGCGGCGGCGGCTACGGGCCGGGCACGCCGCGTGCCCACTGCGACTTCCAGGTCCCGTACCTGCGGGCGTACTTCGACCGGATCGGGGTCGCGGCGGAGCACCTGCACGTGGTCACCGCCGAGCTCACCCGGGCCGCGGACATCCCGGCGCTGAACGCCTTCCAGCCGCTCGCCGCCGAATCCCTGGCGGCGGCCGAGACCGCCGTCGACGAGCTGGCCGCGACGCTCTAGAGTCCCGCCGGCCACAGCGGGGTGACGCTCCGGAGCCCCGCCGGCTACTACAGCGGGGTGACGGCCTTGAGCACCACCAGCAGGGCCACGGCGGCGTTGAGCGCGCACAGCGCCGACGCCGCCGTACCGATCGCCGCGACCATCGCCGCCAGGCCCGCCGGGGTCTTCGCCGGCGGCCAGTTGCGGGAGGTCGGCACCGGGCCGAGCAGCGCGGCGACCCGGCGCGGCACCGGGCCGGCCGCCGCGGCCGGGGCGGCGAAGGCAGCGAAGCCGGGGGCCGGGGCGGCGTGCGAGACCAGGGCCGCCCGGGCCACCGCCCGCGCGGTGATCCGGCGGTCCCCGACGGCCTGCGCCGAGTCCTCGTCCGCCCACCGCTCCGCGCTGTACGCCACCGCGTCCTGCAGCGGCCGCAGGAACGGGTTGACGCAGGCGGCGAGCTGGGTGGTCAGCAGGTACCGGTGGTGGCGGTGGCGCAGGTGCGCCCGCTCGTGGGCGAGCAGCGCCTCGCGCTCGTCGGCGGCCAGGCCGGCCAGCATCCCGGTGGAGACCACGACCCGGCCGGGCGAGCCGGGCAGCGCGTAGGCGTACGGGCTCCGGTCCGGCAGCACCGCGAGGTCGCCGGCCGGTCCCGGCCCGACGGGCAGCCCGCTCAGCGCCCGGCGGGCCCGGGCCCGCACCCGCAGGTGCCGCACGACCGTCCGGGCGCAGGCGAGGACCACCAGGGCCAGCAGCCACATCGCGGCCGTGCCGACCGTCTCGTGGTACGGCAGCGCGGCCCGCACCTCCGGGTCGGACCAGCTGTCCGGCAGCGGGTTGCCGGGGATCTGCGCGGTGCCCACCACGCCGATCAGCCCGAGGCAGAGCGCGCTGCACACCGCCATCACCGCGCTGATCACGGTCATCAGCCGGGCCGCGCCGCGCGGGTGCAGGTGCTGTTCGGTCAGGCGCGCGATCGGGACCGCGGTGAGCGGCAGGACGAGCGGGAGGAAGACGAAGAGGCCCACGGGTCAGCTCTCACGGTCGGGCACTGCCGGATCGGCGGACGCGGCGTCCAGCAGCGCCCGGAGCAGTTCCTCGTCGTGCGGCAGCAGCGCGCTGACGAAGCTGGCCAGGACGGCGTCCCGGTCCGCCTCCCCGTCGAGCATCCGGCGCATCCGCAGCGCGGCCAGCCCGGCGGCGTCCGAGGAGGCCTGCCACAGGTAGGAACGGCCGGAGCGGGTCCTGGTCACGGCGCTCTTGGCGTGCAGCCGGGACAGGATGGTCATGACCGTGGTGTAGGCCAGGTCGCCCTCCAGGCGTTCCTGGACCCATCCCGCGGCGGCCGGGCCGGGCGCCTGCTGGAGCACCGCGAGCACCTGCGCCTCCAGCTCGCCCTGGCCGCGGCGCCGGGCCGGCGCGTCCCCGGCCGCCGGGGCGTGCCTCTCGTCTGCCATGACGGCCCACTCCCTCCGGATGCCTCGCCCGGACCGACGGGCACGGGTTCATCCTAACGAGCAAGGGGCCGCGCCGAACCGGTCGGATCGGGGGTTCGGGAACGTACGGCACAGCCCTGCGGCGCCCGCGGGTCAGGTCCGGGCCCGCTGGGTCACCGCGATGCAGACCAGCACCACCACCGCGGTGACGGGCGCCGCGGCCGGCAGCCGCTCGCCGAGCAGCAGCACCGACCAGACCAGTGTCAGCAGCGGCTGCGCGAGCTGGAGCTGGCTGGCCCTCGGCACCCCGATCGCGGCCATCCCCCGGTACCAGAGCACGAACCCGCCGAGCTGCGAGACCGCCGCCGTGTAGGCCAGTCCGACCAGGGCCTGCGCCCCGAACCGCACCGGCTCGGCGCCCAGCCCGAGTGCCGCGGTCAGCAGCGTCGCGGGCAGGGCGGCCACCACCGCCCAGGCGATCACCTGGGCGCCCGGCAGGTCCCGGGAGAGCCGCCCGCCCTCGGCGTACCCGGCGGCGCAGAGCAGTACCGCCGCGAACAGGTAGAGGTCGGCGACGGTCGGCCGGCCGTGGCTCTGCATCAGGGTGAAGGCGAGCACGGCGGCGGCCCCGGCGAGCGCCGCCGCCCAGAACGCCGCGGACGGCCGGCGGCCGGTGCGCAGCGCCGCGACCGTCGCCGTGGCCAGCGGCAGCACGCCGATGACCACCGCCGAGTGGGCGGTCGAGGAGGTGCGCAGGGCGAGCGTGGTCAGCAGCGGGAAGCCGAGGACGCAGCCGCCGGAGACCACCAGCAGTCCGGGCCAGTGCCGCCGCTGCGGCAGCGGGGCGCGGACGGCCGCCAGGTGGAGGACGGCCAGCAGACCGGCGAGGGCGCCGCGCAGGCCGGTCGCGGACCACGGGCCGAAGCCGGTCAGGGACCACGCGGTCGCCGGGAAGGAGAGCGAGAAGGAGGCCACGGCGAGGGCCGCGAGGGCGGTGCCGGAAGCGGGGGCCTGGCGAGGTGCTACCGCCCGAAGCCGGGTAGCGCTATCTTGTGCCGTCATGAACGAGCGTAGCAGTGTGACCGAACTCGCCGACATCCTGCGGCGGGAGGTCGAGCGCTACCCGGAGGGACGGAAGCTTCCCTCCAGTCGGGCGCTGGTGGAACGTCACCAGGTCAGCCCGGTGACGGTCTCCCGGGCCATCGCGGTGCTGGTGGCCGAGGGGCTGGTGGTCTCCCGGCCCGGCGCCGGGGTGTTCCGGGCGGCAGCCTTCGCCGCGGCCCCGGCCGTCCCCGCCGCACCGTCCGGCCGCACCGGCGACCTCTCCTGGCAGCAGATCGCGCTCAGCGCCGACTCCGGCCCGCGCGACCTGCTCGCCGCCCCCGTGTTCGCCACCCTCCGGGTGCCCCCGCCCGACGTCGTCGACCTCAACAGCGGCTACCCGCACGCCTCGCTGCTGCCCGAGCGGCTGCTCGCCGCCGCGCTCGCCCGGGCCGGCCGGCGACCGGGCGCCTGGGACCGCCCGCCCACCGACGGCCTCACCGAACTGCGCGGCTGGTTCGCCCGGGACATCGGCGGCCACGGCGGGCCGATCGGCGTCGGGGACGTCCTGATCACCTCCGGCGGGCAGAGCGGGCTGACCGTCGCCATGCGGGCGCTCGCCGCGCCCGGCTCGCCGGTGCTGGTGGAGTCGCCGACGTACGCGGGCATCCTGGCGGTCGTCCGGGCGGCCGGGCTGCGGCCCGTCCCGGTCCCGGTCGACGCCGACGGCCTGCGCACCGACCTGCTGGCGGACGCCTTCGCGGCCACCCGGGCACGGGTCCTCGTCTGCCAGCCGCTGTTCCAGAACCCCACCGGGGCGGTGCTGTCGCCCGAACGGCGGGAGGCGGTGCTGCGGATCGCCCGGGCCGCCGGGGCCTTCGTGGTCGAGGACGACTTCGCCCGGCTGCTGGTCCACGCGGACGCCCCCGCGCTGCCGCGCCCGCTCGCCGCCGACGACCGGGACGGGGTCGTGGTGCACCTGCGCTCGCTGACCAAGGCGGCCTCCCCCAACCTGCGGGTCGGCGCCCTCACCGCGCGCGGACCGGCGCTGGCCCGACTGCGGGCCACCCAGGTGGTGGACAGCTTCTTCGTGCCCCGGCCGCTCCAGGAGGCCACCCTGGAACTGGTCGCCGACCCCGCCTGGGCCCGTCACCTGCGCACTCTCGGCGCCGAACTGCGCGACCGCCGCACCGCCGCCGTCGCCGCCCTGCACCGCGAGCTGCCCGGCGTCCTCGGCACCCACCGCCCCGGGGGCTACCACCTGTGGCTGCGCTTCCCGGACGGCGTCGACGACACCGCCCTCGCCGCGGCCGCGCTGCGCGCCGGCGTCCAGGTCTCCCCCGGCCGCCCCTACCACCCCGCCGAACCCCCGGCCCCCCACCTGCGCCTCAGCTACGCCGCGGCCGAGAGCCCCGCCCAGGTCGCCGAGGGCGTCCACCGCCTGCGGCTCGCGTACGAGGAGGAGACGGGCTGACCCCGGACGGCGGTGCGCTACCGCCCGTGGCCCGCCATCCGCTCCAGGCGGGCGACCCGCTCGGCCATCGGCGGGTGGGTGGAGAAGAGCCTCGCGCCGGCCTCGCCGGGACGGAAGGGGCTGGCGATCATCATGTGGCTCGCGGTCTGGAGCTGCGGCTCGGGCGGGAGCGGCAGCCGGCGGGTCCCGGCGTCCAGCTTCCGCAGGGCGCTCGCGAGGGCGAGCGGGTCGCCGGTGATCCGGGCGCCGTCGGCGTCGGCCTGGTACTCGCGGGAGCGGCTGACCGCCATCTGGATCAGTCCGGCCGCGAGCGGGCCGAGGATCATGATGGCGAGCATCCCGAACAGCCCCGGGCCGTCGTCGTCCTCGCTGCGCCCGAACGGGATCAGCCAGGCGAAGTTCACCAGGAACATCACCACCGAGGCGAGCGCCCCGGCCACCGAGGAGATCAGGATGTCCCGGTTGTAGACGTGGCTCAGCTCGTGCCCGAGCACGCCCCGCAGCTCGCGTTCGTCCAGGATCCGCAGGATGCCCTCGGTGCAGCAGACCGCCGCGTTGCGCGGGTTGCGGCCGGTGGCGAAGGCGTTGGGCGCGGGGGTCGGGGAGATGTAGAGGCGGGGCATCGGCTGGCGGGCGGCGGTGGAGAGCTCGCGGACGATCCGGTACAGCTGGGGCGCCTCGAACTCGCTGACCGGCCGGGCCCGCATGGCCCGCAGCGCGAGCTTGTCGCTGTTCCAGTACGCGTAGGCGTTGGTCCCGAGGGCGACCAGCAGGGCGATCACGAAGCCGGTGCGACCGAAGAGGCTTCCGATCACCAGGATCAGCGCCGAGAGGCCGCCGAGCAGGACGGCGGTCCTCAGTCCGTTGTGCCGGCTGTGCACGTCAGGCCCTCCAGTGGTGCGGTGGGGAAGCCCTTTCTGCCTCGTCCCTCGTGCCCGGTCAACGGGCGGGGCCGAGGGCCTTGTTCCCTTGTGACCCGACACGGTGACCGACGCGACACCGCAGCGCCGCACCACCGGCGCGGCCGCGGCGGCCCCGGGCCGCACCACCGGCACCGCCGTGACAGCCCCGGACCGCACCCCCGGCGCGGTCCGGCGCCCGCTCAGAACAGCGAGCCGCCCGCCACCTGGAGGACCAGCTGCGGCGCCACCGAGAGGACCACGGCGGCCGAGGCGGTGAGCCCCAGCGTCGCGGTGAGGCTCACCGGCAGACGGCTTCCGGCGGCGGCCTCCGCGAGGGGCTCGTCCCCCGCCGGGGCGAACAGCCGGGCCGTCCACAGCAGGTAGTAGTACAGGGCGATGACCACGTTGACGGCCATCACCACGGCGAGCCAGCCCAGCCCGGCGTCGACCGCCGCGCGGAACACCACGACCTTGCCGAACAGGCCGATCACGCCCGGCGGCAGCCCGGCCAGGCAGAGCAGGAAGAAGGCGAGCGCCAGCGCCGTCCAGCGGTTGCGGGCGAACAGGCCGCGGAAGTCGTCCACGCTGGTCCCGGGCCGGCGGCCGACGGCGGCGACCACCCCGAAGGCGCCGAGGTTCACCACGCCGTAGATCAGCGCGTACGCGGCGGTGGCACCGAGCGGGTCGACGCCGGTCGGCGCGTAGCCGGCCGCGGCGAGCGGCACCAGCAGGTACCCGGCCTGGCCGACCGAGGACCAGGCGAGCAGCCGCACCGCGCTGTACCGGGTGTCGAAGCGCTGGCGCAGCGCGCCGACGTTGCCGGCGGTCATGGTGACGGCGGCCAGCACCGCGAGCACCAGGCCCCAGGTGTGGGCGTACGGGCGGAAGGCGACGGTGGTGGCCAGCGCCAGCCCGGACAGGCCGGCCGCCTTGCCGACCACCGAGAGGTAGCCGGCCACCGGCAGCGGCGCGCCGGTGTAGGTGTCGGGCACCCAGAAGTGGAACGGGACGGCGGCGACCTTGAAGGCGAAGCCGACCAGGGTCAGCACCGCGCCCGCCTCGGCCAGCGGCTTGAGCTGCCCGGGCGCGTGCTCCAGGCCCTGGGCGACGGCGCCGAGGTGCAGGCTGCCGCTCGCCGCGTAGACGAAGCCGACGCCGAGCAGCATCACGGCGGTCGCGGTCACCGAGGAGACGAAGAACTTGAAGGCGGCCTCGGCGCCCCGGCCGTCCCGGCGCAGCGCGACCAGGGCGAAGGCGGGCAGCGAGGCGACCTCCAGGGCGATCACCATGGTGGCGAGGTCGCGGGAGGCGGGCAGCAGCGCGGCGCCGGTGGCGCTGGAGAGCAGCAGGAACCAGTACTCGCCGCGCGGCAGCCGCTCGTCCTCCACCGTGTGCGCCGACAGCAGCGCCGCGATCAGCGCGCCGCCGAGGGCGAGCAGCTGGAACACCAGGGCGAAGTGGTCGGCGACGTACGAGCAGCCGCCGTTGTCGGACCCCCCTGCTACGTTCTGCACACAGAAGGTCGCTCGGGGTGATCCACCGGTGAGGGGGAGGAGTGCGATGAGGGCGAGGGCGAGTCCGGCCGCAGTGAGACGTCCGAGCCACTTCTTGTGCCGCTCGGGCAGGAACAGGTCCGTGAGCAGCACGGCGAGGGCGGCCACGGCGGCGATCAGCGGCGGTGCGATCGCCACCCAGTCCACGGACTGGATCAGGCTGCCCGGGTTGGCTACGGCGAGGGAGGTCACAGTGTGCTGCCCCGTGGAGTGAGGTCCGAGTGCGGCGGTCTGGGCTGCGAGCACGGTCAGCCACCCCCGAGGAGGTGCTTGACGGCGGGATCGGAGAGGCCGAGCAGCAGCGCGGGCCAGAGGCCGGCGAGCAGCGTCAGCGCGGCCAGCGGCGTCCAGCTGACGGCCTCGTACGGGCGCAGGTCGGCGAGCTCGGCCACCGGTGCGGGCTGCTCGGGGTCCCCCATGCAGACGCGCTTGACCACGATCAGGAGGTACGCGGCGGTGAGGAGGGTGCCGAGGCCGGCCAGGACCATGTAGGTGACGAACGCGGGGCGCGACAGGCCGTCGGCCGGGTCGAACGCGCCGAACATGGCGAGCAGCTCGCCCCAGAAGCCTGCCAGGCCGGGCAGGCCGAGGCTGGCGACGGCGGCGAAGGCGAGCAGCACGCCCAGTCGCGGGGCCCGGCCGTACAGGGCGGCGCCGGTGGCCCCGGCGAGGGTGTCGAGGTCGGCCGTGCCGTAGCGGTCCTTGAGCGCGCCGACGACGAAGAACAGCAGACCGGTGATCAGACCGTGGGCGATGTTGGCGAACAGCGCGCCGTTGACGCCCACCGGGGTGAGGGAGGCGATGCCGAGCAGCACGAAGCCCATGTGGCCGACGGAGGAGAACGCGATCAGGCGCTTGAGGTCGCCCTTGGCGCCGGGGCGGGAGAGCGCCAGGCAGGCCAGGGAGCCGTAGACGATGCCGACGGCCGCGAAGGCGCCCAGGTAGGGGGCCAGCGTGGTGGCGCCGTCCGGCACGACCGGGAGGAGGACGCGGACCAGACCGTAGGTGCCCATCTTCAGCAGCACGCCGGCGAGCAGCACCGAGCCCACCGTCGGGGCGGCGGTGTGGGCGTCCGGGAGCCAGCTGTGCAGCGGCCAGGCCGGGGCCTTGACCGCGAGCCCGACCAGGATCGCCAGCGCGGCGACCACCTGGGTGGTGTGGCTCAGGCCGCTGCCGTGCGCGGCGGCCAGGGCCTGCATGTCGAAGGTGCCGGCCTTGCTGCCGATCAGCAGGAAGCCGAGCAGCATCACGGCCGAGCCGAGCAGCGTGTAGAGGATGAACCGGTTGGCGGCCGGCACCTTCGCGCCGCTCCCCCAGCGGGCGATCAGGAAGTACATCGGGATCAGCACGATCTCGAAGGCCAGGAAGAAGAGCAGGAGGTCCAGCACCGCGAAGGTGGCGAGCATGCCGACTTCGAGCAGGAGGAACAGCGCGACGAAGGCCTGTGCCGACGGACGAGGCTCATCAGGGGCTGCGCCCCGGGCGTCCCCGCCCGGCAGTCGCTTCTCCGAGTAGAGCGCGCAGAGGAAGGTGAGCAGCGCGGTCAGCACGATCAGCGGCAGCGAGACGCCGTCCACCCCGAGGTGGAGGCGCACGTGCAGGGCCGGGATCCAGGACACGTCGGTGGTGGCCTGCATCCGGGCGGGCTCGTCCTGGTCGAAGCCGGCCGCGAGGACGACGGTGAGCAGGAACACCGCGCCGGTGACGACGGTGTTCAGCCGCAGTGCCCGCCGGCCGGCCACGGCCCGGTCTGGCCCGAACACCGGCGCCAGGGTGAGTACGGCGCCGAGCAGCGGCAGCACCAGGAGGGCGATGAGGACTGCGTTCATCGGGGGCTCCCAGCAGCGGTCGAGGGGACGGAGGTGGAGGACAGCAGCACCGGCTACACCGCCACCAGGACGGCCAGCAGGACGACGGCGGCCAGCAGGGCGCTGAGGTAGGTCTGCGCGTTCCCGGTCTGCGCGAGCCGGACGGCCCGGCCGAGCAGGTTGGCGCCGATGCCGCTGCCCTGCACGTAGCCCTCGACGACCTCGCGGTCGAGGAATCGGACCAGCTTGGCGGCGGCGACCACCGGGCGGACGAACAGCGCCCGGTACAGCCGGTCGACGCCGAAGCCGTGCCGGGCCGGGCCGAACAGCGGGCCGAGCAGGGTGCGCCCGGGGTCGGCGACGATCACCTCGGCGGCCGGGGCCCCGCCCTGCTCGGGCACCCGGCCGGCCGGTGCCGGGCGGCCGGTGCCCAGCCGGGCGGCCGCCGAGCGCCAGGCGCCGTACGCGGCGAGCGCGCCGACCACGGCGAGCCCGGTGCCGGTGACGGCGGTTACGGCGGAGGGCCGCAGCGAGCCGCCGTCCAGGAGCGCGGGCAGCCAGTCCGAGCGCACGCCGGCGATGCCGAAGCCCATGGTCGGCACGGCCAGCACCCACAGCGGCCAGCGCATCGCGGGCGGCTCGGCCGTGGCCGGGTCGGCCTCGTCGAGCTCGGGCGAGTACGGCGCGCCGGCCTCGTGGTCGGCCACGACGGTGCCCCGGTCGGCGGCGGGCAGCACCTGCGGTGCGGCCGCGGCGGCCCCGGCCGGGCTGTGGAACGCGACCAGGAACAGCCGGGCCGCGTACGCGGCGGTGAGCAGCGCGGTGAGTCCGGCGGAGATCAGCACGATCCACCCGGCCGCCTGCGGCACCGCCGAGGCCGGGCCGAGGCCGTTGGTCAGCGCCTCGCCGTTGGCGGCGTGCTCGGCGGCGGTGAGCACCGCCTCCTTGCTGAAGAAGCCGGAGAACGGCGGCAGCCCGATCAGGGCGACGAGCGCGATGCCCATCGTCCAGTAGGCGTCGGGGACGCGTTTGCGCAGCCCGGGGATCCGGGACATCGCGGAGATCGAGTTGGTGTGCGCGGCGTGGATCACCACACCGGCGGCCAGGAACAGCAGCGCCTTGAACGCGCCGTGGCTGACCAGGTGGAAGACCGAGGCCTCGCGGTCACCGGAGGCCAGCGCGCCGGCCATGTAGCCGAGCTGGCCGACGGTGGAGTAGGCGAGCACCCGTTTGAGGTCGTCCTGGGCGAGCGCGCAGAGCGCCGAACCGATCATCGTCACGGCGGCCATCACCGCGAGCACGACCAGCGCCGCGCCCGACAGCAGGAAGACCGGCAGCAGCCGGGCGACCAGGTAGATGCCGGCCGCGACCATGGTGGCGGCGTGGATCAGCGCGGAGACCGGGGTCGGGCCGGCCATCGCGTCCGGGAGCCAGGTGTGCAGCGGGAACTGCGCGCTCTTGCCGGCCACGCCGGCGAGCAGCAGCAGGGCGGTCAGTGTCGGGTGCCCGAGCCGGCCCTCCGACGCGGCCGCCAGCACGTCCGGGATGCGGAAGCTGCCGGCGTCCGCGCCGAGCAGGAAGATCCCGAACAGGAACGGCACGTCACCGAGCTTGGTGACCAGGAAGGCCTTCAGCGAGGCCGAGCGGGCGTCCGCCGTCTCCCAGTGGTGGCCGATCAGGAAGTACGAGCACAGGCCCATGACCTCCCAGCCGACCAGCAGCACGATCAGGTCGCCCGAGTAGACCACCAGGAACATCGCCGCGGTGAACAGCGAGACCAGCGCCGCGTAGGACGGGTAGCGCGGGTCCTCCTTGAGGTACGCGGTCGAGTAGACCTGGACGCAGGTGGCGACCAGTCCGACCAGCACCGAGATCAGCGAGCTGAAGCCGTCCAGGTGGAGGGCGAGGGCGATGTCCGGGCCGCCGGTCGGGGTGAGCCGGGTGGCGGCGTCCAGGGTCTGGCCGGTGCCCAGCTGGAGGGCGACCACCAGGGCGAGCACCGCCGAGACGGCGACCGGGACGACGGCCAGCGGCCGGGCCAGCCCGGGCGCCTTCCGGCCGACGGCCAGGGTCGCGACGGCGCCGAGCGCGGGCAGCACCGGGACGAGTACGGGAAGGGCGAGGTTCATGCGGTGGCCCGGCCCTTCAGTGCCTCGGCTCCGACCGGCGCCCCGGCGTCGACCGGCGTCTCCTCGACGGCGAACGCCTCGGCCGGGTCGCCGAGCGCGGTGGCCCGGTCGATGTCCGCGGTGCCCCGGGCCCGGAACAGCAGCAGGACGATGGCGAGCCCCAGTCCGATCTCGGCGGCGGCGACGGTGATGGTGAACAGGGTGAGCGCCTGCCCGGCGTGCAGCGAGTCGCGCAGCCAGGCGTCGAAGGCGACCAGGTTGAGGTTGACGGCGTTGAGCATCAGCTCGACGGACATCAGCACCAGGACGGCGTTGCGCCGGGCGAGCACGCCGTACACGCCGACGCTGAACAGCAGCGCGGCGAGGACGGCGGGGTAGGCGAGGTGCATCAGCCCTCCTGCTCAGAGGTCGACTGCTCGGAGGTCGCCGGAGCCGGCTTCGGCGCGGTCGCGGCGACCGTCCGGTTGGACCCGACCGGCCGCCCGGCGCGCAGCCGGCCCGCCCGGGGCGCCGGCACCCGCCGCTTGGAGCCGCGCGACAGCACGATCGCGCCGACCAGCGCCGCCAGCAGCAGCACGGACAGCGCCTCGAAGGGCAGCACCCAGTGCCGGAACAGGCTGGCCCCGGTGACGGCGGCCGAGCCGCCGCCCTGGCCGAGGTCGATCCAGGAGGTCCGGAAGGCGTCGACGACCAGCGTGACCAGGGTCCCGGCCGCGGCCAGCGCCACGACCAGGGCCACCCAGCGGTTCTTGGAGTCGGCGTCCGGCGAGCGCCCGATCGGCGCCTTGGTGAGCATCAGCCCGAACAGCACCAGGACGACCACCGAGCCGAGGTAGATCAGCACCTGCACCCAGGCGATGAACTCGGCCGTGAGCAGCAGGAACTCCACCGCCAGCCCGCCGAGCGCGACCACCAGCCAGAGCGCGGCGTGCACCAGCTGCCTGGTGGTCACTGAGACCACGGCCGAGCCGAGCACGGCGATGCCGACCAGCAGGAAGACGATCTCCTGGCCGGTCGGGGACAGGAACGAACGGGCGGCCGGCTCCAGGGAGCCGGTCGCCGCGAGAAGCGTGGTGGCACCGGTCACGCGTCGTCACCCTTCTCGTCGGTGGCCGATTGCGCGGCCGCCGCGGCGGCCGCGGCCAGCTTGTCCGCCGCCTTGCGCGCGGTGGCGATCTCCTTGGGCTCCTCGGCCGCCGGGTCCAGGGCCGGCGGCGCGGGGACGGTCCACATCCACTCGCGGAGCTTGTCCCGCTCGTGGGTCAGCTCGTGGATGTCGGTCTCCGCGTACTCGAACTCCGGCGACCAGAACAGCGCGTCGAAGGGACAGACCTCGATGCAGATCCCGCAGTACATGCAGAGCGAGAAGTCGATGGCGAAGCGGTCCAGCACGTTGCGGGTGCGGGCCCGGGCGTTCGGCTCGGCGGCCGGCAGCGTCTCCTTGTGGGAGTCGATGTAGATGCACCAGTCCGGGCACTCGCGCGCGCAGAGCATGCACACCGTGCAGTTCTCCTCCAGCAGCGCGATGACGCCGCGCGAGCGCGGCGGCAGCACCGGCTGCACGTCGGGGTACTGCGCGGTGACGCTCTTCCTCGTCATCGTCCGCAGCGTCACGGCCAGGCCCTTGGCGAGGCCGATACCGGGGAAGCTCATGAGATCGCCACCTTGATGATGCCGGTGAGGGCCAGCTGGACCAGCGCGAGCGGGATCAGCACCGTCCACGCGAAGCGCATCAGCTGGTCCTCGCGCAGACGCGGGTAGGTGACCCGCAGCCAGATGACCACGAAGGCCAGCGCGAAGGTCTTGAGGATCATCCAGAGCCAGCCGAGCTGGTCCGGCAGCGGTCCGTGCCAGCCGCCCAGGAAGAGCACCGCGGTCAGCGCGGACACCACCAGGATGCCCACGTACTCGGACAGCAGGAACAGGGCGAACCGCAGACCGGTGTACTCGGTGTACGCGCCGAAGATGATCTCCGAGTCGGCGATCGGCATGTCGAAGGGCGGGCGCTGGAGCTCGGCCAGACCGGCCGTGAAGAAGACGAACGCGCCGATGACCTGCCAGGGCAGCCAGTACCACTCCCAGGCGTCCACGATCCCGGGCAGCGACAGCGTGCCGGCGGCCATCGCCACCGAGGCCGCCGCCAGCACCATCGGCAGCTCGTACGACATCAGCTGCGCGGCCGTGCGCAGGCCTCCGAGCAGCGAGAACTTGTTCGCCGAGGCCCAGCCGGCCATCAGCTTGCCGATCACGCCGACGCCCATCACGGCCAGCACGAAGAACAGGCCTGCGTCGATCGCCTGGCCGACGAAGCCGTTCGGGCCGACCGGGATCGCCAGCAGCACGAAGAGGTACGGCAGCAGCGAGACGGCGGGCGCCAGCTGGAAGATCCGGCGGTCCGCCCCGGCCGGGACGATGTCCTCCTTCTGCGCGAACTTCACGCCGTCCGCGACGAGCTGCGCCCAGCCGTGGAAGCCACCCGCGTACATCGGGCCGAGCCGGCCCTGCATGTGCGCCATGACCTTGTGCTCGGTCTGGCCGATGACCAGCGGGAAGACCAGGAAGACGACGAGGGTGGCGACGCAGCGCAGCACCGTGTCGAGCAGGTTCACGCGCCGTCTCCGTCCTGGTCGGCCGCTCCGGCCGAGGTCTCGTCCTTCTGCTCGCCCGGTTCGCCCGGTTCGCCCGGCTTCTCGCCCGAGGGCTTCTCGTCGTGGGCGGGCACCGGGTTGTGCCAGGGCGCGTCGGAGGACCGGGGCGCGTCGGAGGTCCGGGGCCGTACGGGAGCCGCGGGCTCGGCCGTCGGTTCGCCGGCCGTCTGGCTGGCCGACCCCTCGGACACCGACCGGGTCCGCCGCGGGCGGTCCGCCCGCACCGGCGGGGCGCCCTCGGCGGCGGGAGCGGCAGGAACGGCAGGAGCTTCGGGAGCGGCAGGAGCTTCGGGAGTGGCGGGAGCTTCGGGAGTGGCGGCGGCATCGGCTCCCGCCTGGCTCGCCGACCCCGCGGACACCGACCGGGTCCGCCGCGGCCGGTCCGCCCGCACCGGAGCGCCGCCCTCAGCGGCGGCAGCAGCACCGGCAC